>JAYSFF010000012.1:0-39656 GCA_041913425.1 Arenimonas sp.
GCGATGCTGCCGCCGAGGATCATTGCGCTTTTCGGGGACGATTCGGACATGGCGGGCTCCGGCAGGGTGTTGCCGCCATTACAGCACGGCCCTGCCGGACATGCCAGCGCCGGCGCTACCTCAGCAGACGCGGCAACAACGGCGCCCGGTACAGGCGCCCGATGCGCGCCGCCAGCGCGCCTTGACCGGCAATCAGCACATGGCCGGCAAAAATCGCCAGCCACAGCCAAAAGACGAATTCAGTGGCCGAGAACGGCATGCCGGCCGCCGCGATGGCTCCCAGCACCAACTGGCTGTTCAGCGATTCCCGGCTTACGTCGCGCACGAAAGCATCGCTGCCGGGCCGGAAGCCGAACAGGATCGGCGCGGCGAACGGCAGCAGGATGGAAGACCACCACATCAGCGAGGCCGTGACGGTGTCTTTCGGGGCGTGGAGGCGCATTTTCGCCATGACGGCAATTCGGCGTTTCGGATAGGACTGCATAGGATGCGTCATGCCGCATCAACCGCGCCACATGGCGCGCGTAACACCATGTCACGGATTCAGCCAAAAGCTTTTAGGCAGGCCAGGGCGTGCGGCCAAAGGGTCTCGCGGTGCCGATTGTGGAAAAAGCCGAGATGGCCGATCGGGCCGGTGCCGAAATCGGCCGGGCGCAGCGTCTCCATCATCCGGCTGCGCGCGTTCGGATAATGCGCAAGCAAGGCGCGTACTGCCGCCGGTGTGCCCCACGGGTCGTCGGCGATCTGCAGCAGGTGCATATGGCCCCGGAACGCGCGCGCGTTGCCGCGGGCGTCGAACTGGCGGGCGCCGAACACGAATTCCGGATCTTTCGCCCATTCGGCGAACTCGCGGCCGAGCTTGGCCGGCAGATCGTGCTTCAGGCCGGCCCAGCCCGGCCAACGGCCGAACAGCGCGGTGCTCACGGGCACCAGCACATGCCAGGCCAACCAATGGCCGTAGCGGTGCGGGCGCGCCATCAGCGGCCAATACGCCGACAGCGCGGCGACGCCGAGGGTGCCGTCGATCTCGGCGCTGGCCGGCGTCACGCCGGGCATCCAGCCGCCGACGCTATGGCCGACGATGTACAGCGGTTGGTCGGGAAACAGTCCGCGCAGATGCGCGATCACCGCCGGGTAATCCTGCGTGGCCCAATCGGAAAAACCGACCTCGGCATAGTCGCGGATCGGCCGCAGGCGCGATTGCGCCACGCCGCGGAAGTCGAAACCCAGGACATCGAAGCCCTGCTCGGCCAGATACTGGCAGAACGGCGCATAGTAGCTCTGCGGCGCCGCGGTGGCCGGCGCCACTACCACGCTACGCGCGCGCCGGCGTTCCGGCGCGGCGCGGTACAGATGCGCGATGAGCGCATCGCCGCCGGGCAAGTCGAGCCGTTGCGGCTCCATGCTCAGGCCACCGCCTTGGCCGGGCTGTCCGGACGGATTTTGAACCAGGCCGCGTACAGCGCTGGCAGAAAGAACACGGTCAGCAGCGTGGCCACGATCAGGCCGCCCATGATGGCGGTCGCCATCGGCCCGAAGAAGGCGCTGCGCGACAGCGGGATCATCGCCAGCACCGCCGCCAGCGCGGTCAGCACGATCGGGCGGAAGCGGCGCACGGTGGCGTCCAGGATGGCGTCGTACGGCGCGCTGCCATGCGCGATGTCGTGGTCGATCTGGTCGACCAGGATCACCGAGTTGCGCATGATCATGCCCGACAGCGCGATGGTGCCGAGCATGGCCACGAAGCCGAACGGCACGCGGAACACCAGCAGGAACGCGGTCACGCCGATCAGGCCGAGCGGCGCGGTGAGCAGCACCATGAACGCGCGGCGGAAGCTCTTCAGCTGCAGCATCAGCAGCGTCATCACCGCCAGCAGGAACAGCGGCATGCCGGCGGCGACCGATTTCGAACCGCGCGCGGAATCCTCCACCGTACCGCCGGTCTCCAGCAGGTAGCCCGGCGGCAGCGCGGCGCGGATCGGCTCCAGGGTCGGCAGGATCTGGCCGGTCACCGTCGGCGGTGTGGTCCCGTCGTAGATGTCGGCGCGCACGGTGATGGTCGGCAGGCGGTTGCGGTGCCAGATGATGCCGTCCTCCAGCGTGTACTCGAGCGTGGCGATCTGCGACAGCGGCACGCTGGCGCCGGAATCGACCGGCACCGACAGGCTGTCGAGATGATCGAGGTCGATGCGCTCGTCGGCCGGGCCGCGCAGCAGGATCTCGATCAGCTCGTTGCCCTCGCGGTAGGTGCTGACCGTGGTGCCGGACAGCGAGCCGCGCAGGAACGCGGCCAGATGCGCCGAGGTCACGCCGAGCGCGCGGGCGCGGTCCTGGTCGACGTTCAGGCGCACGATCTTGCTGGGCTCATCCCAATCCAGGTTGACGTTGGCGATGTGCGGGTTGGCGCGCACCTTGTCGGCGACCTCGCGCGCCAGGCGCTTGACCTCGTCGATGTGCTCGCCGGACACCCGGAACTGCACCGGATAGCCCACCGGAGGCCCGTTCTCCAGGCGCGCCACGCGCGACTGCACGTCCGGGAATTTGTGCTCCATCAACCCGATTAGCCAACGGCGGACCTGCTCGCGCGATTCGATGTCCCTGGTCAGGATGACGAATTGGGCGAAGTTGGCCTGCGGCAGCTTCTGGTCGAGCGGCAGGTAGAAGCGCGGCGAACCGGCGCCGACGTGGCCGACGTAATTGACCAGATCGGCGCGCTTGGCCAGTTCGGCCTCCAGGCGTTCGGCCACGCGTTGGGTGTCTTTCAGCGAGGCGCCCTCGGCCAATTCGAGGTCGACCATCAGCTCCAGGCGCGTGGAGGCTGGGAAGAACTGCTGCGGCACGAAACGGAACAGCAGCACGGAAACCACGAACGCGCCGGCGGTCGCCAGCAGCACCGTGCGCCGGTGCCGCAGGCACCAATCCACCCACTGCCGGAGCTGGCGGTAGAACGGCGTGGCATAGGGGTCGGCCGGCGGCGGGCCGTCGGCCAGCCACGGCCGCATGCGCGCCGGCAGGCGTGCGGCCAACCAACGCTTCAACCGCACCATGCGCGGCCCGGGTCCGGCGGCATGCGATTCGGGCAGCAGGCGGTAACCCAGGAACGGGATGAAGATCACCGCCGCGATCCAGCTCAGCAGCAGCGCGATGGTCACCACCTGGAAGATCGAGCGCGTGTACTCGCCGGTGTTGGAGTTGGCGGTGGCGATCGGCAGGAAGCCGGCCGCGGTGATCAGGGTGCCGGTCAACATCGGGAACGCGGTGCTGGTGTAGGCGAAGGACGCGGCCGACAGCCGGTCGAAGCCCTGCTCCATCTTGATCGCCATCATCTCGACCGCGATGATGGCGTCGTCGACCAGCAGGCCGAGCGCCAGGATCAGCGCGCCGAGCGAGATCTTGTGCAGGCCGATGCCGAAGAAATGCATGGCGGCGAAGGTCATCGCCAACACCAGCGGGATGGACAGCGCCACCACCAGGCCCGGCCGCTTGCCGAGCGAGAAGAAGCTGACCAACAGCACGATGATGACGGCCTCGGCCAGCACCCGGACGAACTCGCGCACCGAGAACTTCACCGCCGCCGGCTGGTCGGACACCTTCTCCAACCGGATGCCGGCCGGCAGGGTGCTCTGCAGGCGCTGGAATTCGCCTTCCAGGCTCCGGCCGAGCGCGATGATGTCGCCGCCCTTGCGCATCGAGACCGCGATGCCGATGCCGTCGTTGCCCATGAAGCGCATGCGCGGCGCGGCCGGATCGGCGAAGCCGCGCTGCACCTCGGCGATGTCGCCCAAGCGGAACGTGCGGCCGCCGGCGCGCACCGGGAAATCGCGGATGTCCTCGACCGAACCGAACGCGCCGCTGACGCGCAGCTGCACGCGGTCGGTCTCGGTCTCGAAGAAGCTGCTGTAGTTCACCGAGTTCTGCGCCTCGATGGCCTGCTGCACCTGGGTCAGCGACAGACCGAGCGTGGCCAGCTTGGTGTTCGATAGCTCGATCCAGATTTTCTCATCCTGCAGGCCGACCAGCTCGACTTTGGCCACGTCCGGCACCCGGTGCAATTCCAGCTCGATGCGCTCGGCGTAATCCTTGAGCGTGGCGTAATCGAAGCCGTCGCCGCTGAGCGCGTAGATGTTGCCGTAGGTATCGCCGAACTCGTCGTTGAAGAACGGGCCCTGCACGCCCTGCGGCAACGTGGCGCGGATGTCACCGGTCTTTTTGCGGATCTGGTACCAGAGCTCCGGCACCTTGTCCGAGGTCAGCGAATCGCGCGCCATGAACATGATCATCGATTCGCCGGCCTTGGAATACGAGCGCACGTATTCGTATTGGCCGGTCTCCAGCAGCTTCTTCTCGATGCGGTCGGTGACCTGCCTGCTGACTTCCTCGGCGGTGGCGCCGGGCCAGAAGGTGCGCACCACCATCACCTTGAAGGTGAACGGCGGATCTTCGGATTGTCCGAGCTTCTGGTAGCTGAAGATGCCGACCAACGCCAGGACGAACATCGCGTAACGGACCAGGGTCCGGTTGCGGATCGCCCACGCGGACAGATTGAGGCTCACCGCGCGGCTCCCGTTCGTACCGGCCGGTTGTCGGCGTCGACCGCGCGCACCGCTTCGCCGTCGCGCAGCAGATGCACGCCGGCCTGCACGATCCACTCGTTCTGGCCGAGGCCACCGCCGATTTCGGCGGTACGCGCGCCGTAGCGCAGCACCTGGACGCCGCGCTTGCGCAGACGGCCGTCCGTCGACAGCACCCAGACCGCCGGCTTGCCGGCGTTTTCGGTCAGCGCCGAGAGCGGCACGGTCAGCGCCGCGCCCTTGGCGTCGGCCATCAGCACGCGCGCGCTTTGGCCCAGATGCACATCGGCGGCGGAATCGTCGAGCGCGACGCGCACGGCGTAGGTGCGGGTCAGCGGATCGGCGGCGCCGGCGATTTCACGCACCGTGCCCGGATAACGCACGCCCGGCCGGGTCCAGAGCTCGATGCTGGCCGGCCGGCCGACGCGCAAGGCCGGCAGATGGCGCTCGGCGACGTGGATGGCGACCTCGCGGGCGCCGTCGCGGGCGAAGGTGAACACCGGCTGCCCGGCGGACACCACCTGCCCGGCTTCGGCCAGCTGTTGGCCGATGACGCCGGAGCCCGGCGCGCGGATGCCGGCGTAGCCGGCCTGATTGGCGTTCAGTCCGGCCTGCGCCGCGGCCTGCCGGTAGCGCGACTGGGCGGCGTCGGCCTGGGCCCTCTTGCTGTCGTACAGCGATTTCGAGACCAGCTGCTGGGCCGCCAGATCGCGGTAACGCGTCAGTTCGGCGGCGGCCAGGTCGCGGTCGGCTTTCAGGGCCTGCAAGGCGGCATCGCTGCCTTGGCGCTGCAGTTCTAGGTCGGCGGCGTCCAGGCGGGCAAGCAGCTGTCCGGCGCGGACGCGGGCGCCCGCATTCACCAGACGCTCGGCGATCTTGCCGGGCACGCGGAACGACAGGTTCACCTCTTCGCGGGCGCGCACTTCGCCGGCGAACACCTGGGCGCCGGCGCCATCGGCCTGCGGCTGGGTCACCAGCACCAAGCGCCGGGCATCCGGCGTGGGCGTGGGCGAACACGCCACGAGGGCCGATAACAGCACAAAGCCGAGGACGGAACGCAACGGGCGGACGGGACGCATGGGGTGGCCTGCAATTAATGAACTGGCCGGTATGGTATCATCATAGTGTACCTGCCGGTACACTAAATTCGACCGCCACCGGAATACCCGCATGACGCCCCGCCAAAAGCCCGCATTGGGCCGACCGAAAGACCCGGAAAAACGCCAGGCCATCCTGCAGGCCGCGGCCGAACTGTTTCCGTCCAGGGGCTTTGCCGGGGTCAGCATGATGGAAATCGCCGAGCGCGCGAAGGTCTCGAAACTCACGCTGTACAGCCACTTCACCGACAAAGAAGACCTGTTCACCCAAGCGGTGATCGACTGCTGCGAGCAGCAGCTGCCGGCCAGCAGCTTCCAGCCGGCGCCCGGCCTGGACATCGAACAGGCGCTGACCGCCATCGGCATCGGCTTCCTGGAGCTGGCGCTGGACGAAAAAGCCATCAGCCTGCACCGCATGATCGTGCGCCAGAGCGGCATGGACACCGCCAACGCCGAGCTGTATTTCAAGGTCGGCCCGGCGCGCATGCTGGCTGAAATGCGGCATTTCCTCGAACATGCCGGCCGCAGCGGCGCGCTCGACATCCCGAAACCGGACCTGGCCGCGGAACATTTCTTCTGCCTGCTCAAGGGCCTGGTCTACATGCGCGTGCTGATGGGCCTGTGCCCGCCGCCGGACCGGGCGGCGCGCGAGGCCCATGTGCGCGAGGTGGTCGCCCTGTTCATCGCCGCCCACCGGTCGGGCAGCGGGCGCGCGCAATGACTTCCGGCACGTGGCGCGGCCGGCGCCGGGCCGCATAATCACTTACCGCATACAGGCAAACGGCTTACAATAGCGGTTCTGCCGAGGACCCCACCATGACCCTGAACATCGAAACCGCCCGCCACGCCATGATCGAACAGCAGATCCGTCCCTGGGACGTGACCGACATGCGGGTGCTGGGCGCGCTGGCCGCGGTGCCGCGCGAGCGCTTCGTGCCCGAGCTGCACAAGGCCTTGGCCTTCGCCGACACCGCCCTGCCGATCGGCCACGGCGAGCGCATGCTCAAGCCGGTGCTGGAAGGCCGCCTGCTGCAGGCCCTGGAACTGCAGCCGAACGACGAGGTGCTGGTGATCGGCACCGGTTCCGGCTTCCTCACCGCCTGCGTCGCCACCCTGGCGCGCGCGGTCACCAGCGTCGACCGCCATGCCGAATTCCTCGATGCCGCGAAGGCCAAACTGGCCGCGCTCGACCTCAACAACGTGCGCTACGAGCAGGCCGAGGCGCTGTCTTTCCGGCCGGGCCAGCAGTTCGACGCGATCCTGGTCACCGGCGCGGTGGCCGAGGTGCCGGACGCGTTCGGCCATTGGCTGCGCGACGGCGGCCGCCTGGTGCTGGTCCGCGGCCTGTCGCCGGTGCAGGAGGCGGTGCGCATCACCCGCGACGGCGACGCTTTCCGCACCGACAGCATCTTTGAAACCGACATACCTTACCTGGCGGGCGCCGAACCCGTCGCAAAGTTCGCCCTCTGATGAAGGAATTCCGCATGCGTATGAAAGCGACCCCGTTGGCGTTGGCCACCGCCCTGGCCCTGTCCTGCCCGTCGGCCTTCGCCGCCGACCTGATGCAGTCCTATACGCAGGCGCGCCAAAGCGATCCGACCCTGTCGATCAGCGAATCGCAGAACAGCATCGCCAAGGAGAACGTGGTGCAGTCGCGCGCCAACCTGTTGCCGCAACTGAGCGGGACCGTCAGCGTCAGCCGCAACGAGAACGGCGGTACGCTGAGCAACGGCGACACCTTCGATAGCAGCAGCAGCTCGCGCAACACCAACCTCAGCCTGAGCCAGAACCTGTTCGACTGGAGCGTGTACACCAAACTGTCCGGCAGCAAGGCCCGCGCCATGCAATCCGACGCCGAACTGGACTCGGCCAACGACGCGCTGATGACCCGGGTGGCGGAAGCCTACTTCAACGTGCTGACCGCGATCGATGCGCTGGCCGCCTCGCGAGCCGAGGAGCGCGCGGTCAAGCGTCAGCTGGACCAGGCCGAAAAGCGTCTGGAGGTCGGCCTGGCGCCAATCACCGACGTGCATGAGGCACGCGCCCGCTATGATTCCTCGCGCGCCAACACCATCCTTGCCGGCAACGCGCTGAACGACGCCCGCGAAGCGCTGGCGGAAATCACCGGTCAGCCGGCCGAGGGCCTGAAAGGCCTGCCGGACAACTTCCAGCCGAAGGGCGAAGCCCTGCGCGGCACCGAGGAGTGGGTGCAGGAAGCCCTGCGCACTAACCCGACGGTGAAAGCGCGCGAGCTAGCGCTGGCCGCCGCCGAAGACGATATCGCCTCGGCCCGCGCCGCCCACCTGCCGACCCTGGGCGCCACCATCAGCAAGGGCGACAGCAGCCTGATCAGCGGCGCCGCCGGTCCGTTCTCGACCACCGATTCGAACTCGACCACCTACGGCGTGCAGTTGCGCGTGCCGATCTTCAGCGGCTTCGCGACCCAATCGCGGGTCAAACAGGCGGTGGCATCGCGCGACATCGCGGCCGAACAGCTGGAGCAGACCAAACGCGCGGTGACGCGCCAGGTGCGCAACGCCGAGCGGACCCTGGTCGCCGGCCTGGCCGAAGTCGAAGCCCGCCGCTTGGCTGTGGTCTCGGCGAAGTCGGCGCTGGAAGCCGGCGAAGTCGGCCTGGAAGTCGGTACCCGCACCATCGTCGACGTGCTGTTGGCCCAGCAGCAGCTGTTCACCGCCACCCGCGAGTACTCGCGCGCGCGCCACAACTACCTGGTCAACACCCTGAAGCTGAAGCAGGCCGCCGGCTCGCTGGAACTCAGCGACATGGAATCGATCAACGCGCTGCTGAGCTTCGACGCCGAAAGCAAAATCCAGTAACCGGCACCGGTTTCAACCGCCCTCGGCAAGGCGCTGGGCAACCAGCGCCTTCGTTTTTTCCAGCGCGCCGCGGCTGGCGGCGACGCAATCCGCATTCGCGCGTCCCATGGCCGCACGCCTTACCGGATCGCGCAGCAGCGCGGCGACCTGGACCGACAAGGCCTCGGCGTCCGGCACCTGCAACAGGCCGCCGGCGGCCTGCAGGGCGGCCACGCTGTCGCTGAAATGCGCGGTATGCGGCCCGACCAGCACCGGCAGACCGAAACCGGCCGGCTCCAGCACGTTATGGCCGCCGACGGCCTGCAGGCTGCCGCCGACGAACACCAGATCGCTGCTGGGCATGAAACCGGCCAATTCGCCGTGGGTGTCGATCAGGAACACGCGCGTATCGACGTCCGGAAGTGCATGCCTCGAACGTCGCCGCAGGGCCAACCCGGCGTTCTGCACCGTCCGTGCCACCGGTTCGAAACGTTCGACGTGACGTGGCGCCCACAGCAGCAGGGCCTGCGGAAATTCACGCAACAACCGGCGATGGGCGTCGAGCACCATCGGCTCCTCCTCGGGATGGGTGCTGGCCGCCATCCAGACCGGCGTCTGCGGCCAATCGGCGCGCACCGCCGTCGATGCAAGCGCCGGCCGATCCCACTTCAGGTTGCCGCTGACCGACAGCGCGGCGTCCGATGCGCCGGCGGCACGGAAGCGTTCGGCATCGGCCGCGCTTTGGCAGGCGATGGCCTCCGGCAACGCCAGGGCATGGCGGAAGATGGCCAGCCGCCGGTAGCGCCGCAACGAGCGTTCGGTGATACGCGCATTGAGCATGAGCAACGGAATGCCGGCGCGGCGCGCCTGCAGGAACAGCGTCGGCCAGATTTCGGTTTCCAGCACCAGCGCGATGCGCGGACGCGCGCGGGCGAGGAAAGCGCGGACGCAGCATCCCGTGTCGAACGGCAGATAGGCGACCGTGCAATCGGCCAAGGCCAAGGCCTCGGCCGCTTGACGGCCGGCCGGCGTCTGGCAGGTGACGAGCATCGGCACGCCGGCATGCCCGGCGCGCAACGCAGCCAGCAACGGCGCCGCCGCCTGCACCTCGCCAAGCGAGGCGGCATGCAGCCAGATCGGACGCGTTGTCGATACGCGGTGGCGGCCGAGACGCTCGCCGAAGAAACGCCGGTACGCCGGCTGCCGCAACGAACGCCACAGCAGATGCGCCGCCAGCAACGGCAAGGCCAGGGACGCCAGCGCGCCGTACAACAGACGCGGAACGATGGGATAAGATAAGGAAGCCATTGGCCACAGCATACCGCACCGGACACCGCCCTTGCCGCCCGAACCCGCCCGCCCCGCCCTGCTCCGGCATCTGCCGTCCTGGCTGTTGATCGCCGCCGGCCGCGCCGTGGCGAAACTGCCCTGGGCCTGTTACCGGCCGCTATCGCGCCTGCTCTCGCCGCTGATGCGGCTGCTGATGCGCGAACGCGGCCACATCGCGCGCGTCAACATCCGCCTGTGCTTCCCGGAGCTGGACGCGCGCGCGCAACGCGCCCTGTGGCGCGCCAGCTTCGACTCGCTGGCGTTCTCGTTGTTCGAATTCGCGCGCGGCTGGTGGGGCGAGCTGCGCCCGTCCGACCGCGACACGCCGATCGCCGGCCTGGAACGTCTGCAGGCGGCGCAGGCGCGCGGCAAAGGCGTGCTGTTGGTGTCGGCGCATCTGATGACGCTGGAGTATTGCGTCAAGATCCTCGGCCTGCATGCCCCGGTGGCAGGCACCTACCGCGCGTTCGAGGACGCCGCGCTGGAATGGAGCGTGCGCGCCGGCCGCAGCCGCTACACGCATGCCATGTTCCCGCGCGAGGAGCTTCGCGCGGTGCTGCGGCATCTGAAAAGCGGCGGCATCCTGTGGTTCGCGCCCGACCAGGAGACCCGGCGCGGCGAGAGCGTGTTCGTGCCGTTCTTCGGCCGGCCGGCCTGGAGCCTGACCTCGACGCATCAATTGGCCAAGCTCAGCGGCGCCGCGGTACTGCCGTTCTTCCACCGGCGCCGCGAGGACGGCGGTTACGAGCTGGAGATCGGCGAGGCGTTGGCGGATTTCCCGGGCGAGGACGCCACGGCCGATACGGCGCGGGTCATGGCCCTGTTCGAGGGCTTCATCCGGCGCTGTCCGGAACAGTACCTGTGGCTGCACGCGCGCTTCAAGCGCCAGCCGGACGGGCGCAGCCCGTACTGAGTCAATCCGCCAGGCGGTAGCGCGCGCCGCAGTACGGGCAGGTGGCCTGGCCGGTGGCCTCGATGGCGATCGACACTTTCGGATGTTGGTTCCACAGCGCCATGTCCGGGGTCGGACAGGTCAGCGGCAACTGCGCGCGACGCACTTCGATCACGGTGTCTTTCGGCGTATTGGCGGCATTGGCGGTCATGGCGGGCTCCGGTGGTTCGAGCCGCCATTTTACCGCGCGCGGGCCGGAAAATCAGCAAAACAAAACCCGCCGGAGCGGGTTTTGCGGATTTGCCAGACGATGCCTGGCGCGGCGCTTACGGCTTGGGCTGGAAGGCCTCGAGCGTGATGCGCAGGGTCACTTCGTCGCTGACCGCCGGCACGTAGGCGCCTAGGCCGAAATCGGAACGCTTGATCACGGCGGTGGCGTCGAAGCCGGCGGCCGGCACCTTGCGCATCGGATGCTCGCCGATGCCGTTGACCTTGACCGCGAAGGTGACCGGCTTGGTCACGCCGTGGATGGTCAGGTCGCCCATCAGATGCAGGTCCTTCGGACCGGCCACGTGCACCATCCTGCTCTTGAAGGTCGCGGTCGGATACTTGGCGGCGTCGAAGAAATCGGCGCCCAACAGATGCTGGTCGAGCTTGTCGACGCCGGTGGTGATCGAGGACACCGGGATCTCGATCGAGATGCTGGATTTGCCCAGATTGGCGGTGTCGAGCTCGAACTGGCCGGTGACCTGGTCGAAGCGGCCGGTGATGTTGGAGAAGCCGAAGTGGTTGTAACCGAACTGGACCTGGGTGTGGGTCGGGTCGATTTCGTATTTGGCGGCGAAGGCCGGCGACGCGAAGGCGGCGGCGGCCAGGGCGATCAGGACAAGACGTTTCATGATGGATTCCTCGGAATGGCGGGGTGGATTACAGGATACGGCAGGCTTCGTCGAAGTCCAGCCGCGGATTGCGCGGGAACAGCTTATCGGCGTCGCCGTAGCCCAGGTTGATCAGGAAGTTCGACTTCCAGGTGGTGCCCTGGAAGAAGGCCTCGTCGACCATGGCGTTGTTGAAGCCGGACATCGGGCCGCAGTCCAGGCCCATGGCGCGCGCGGCCAGGATGAAGTAGCCGCCCTGCAGGTTGCCGTTGCGCACCGCGGCGGTGTCGATCAACGGCTGGTTGCCGGCGAACCAGCTGCGCGCGTCGGCGTGCGGGAACAGCTTCGGCAGCTGCTCGTAGAACGCGAAA
Source organism: Arenimonas sp. (assembly GCA_041913425.1). Taxonomy (GTDB): domain Bacteria; phylum Pseudomonadota; class Gammaproteobacteria; order Xanthomonadales; family Xanthomonadaceae; genus Arenimonas. The sequence goes on from JAYSFF010000012.1 coordinate 11,955, forward strand.
TCGGTCGCGACGATGACGTTGACCGGCGCCTGCAGGGTCTTGGCGCGATTGCCTTCGTCCAGGGCCGGGGCCAGCTTGGCCTTGGCTTCCGGCGACTTGACGAACACGAAACGGGCCGGCGTGGTGTTGGCGGCGGTCGGGCCCCACTTCACCTGGTCGTAGATGGCGTGCAGCAGTTCATCGGACACCGGCTTGTCGAGCCAGACGTTGTGGGTGCGGGCGGCGCCGAACAGCTGGTCGAGCGCGGCGGCGTTCAGGGCTTGGGACATGACGTTCTCCTGTGGAATCGGGTGCGCGGGACGGTCCGCGATTGGAAGCATGTTAGCGGACGCCGGCACCGGGAGTAAGCGGAACAATAGAAAATATCGTTCCACCAGCGGGATGATGCATCAATCGAAGTCAAGACCCCGTGAGGCCAGGATGCGCGCTGTGCGCGCGCACAGCGCCGACAGCGCGGCATCGGCCTCGACCACCCGCGCGCGCTCGGCCAGATGGCAGCACAGGCCGACATGCTGCAGGCGCTCGACCGCTTCGGCCAAGGCGTCGGCGTCCGCTTGCGGCAGCAGGCCGGTCTGCGCCAAAGCCTGCAGGATGTCGAGGCTGTCGCGCGCATCGGCCAGCGCCGGATGCGCGGCCGCATGCGCCAACACCGCGTACTGCAGGAAGAACTCGATGTCGGTCTGCGCGCCGCGGCCGTGTTTGAGGTCGATTCGGCCGTCGCCGCTGCGGTCGAGCTCGGCGCGCATGCGCCGACGCATGGCGATGATTTCGGCGCGCAGATCCCCGGCCGCACGCGGCCGGCACAACAGCTCGCGGCGCAGGGCCTCGAAGCCGGCGCACAATCCGGCATCGCCGGCCACGGCCCGAGCGCGAACCAGGGCCTGCAGCTCCCAGACCCAGGCGCGTTCGCGCTGGTACTGCGCGAAGCTGTCGAGCGTACTGACCAGAAGCCCTTTGGCGCCGTCCGGACGCAGGCGGATGTCGACCTCGTACAGGCTGCCGGCCGGCGTATTCAGGCCGAGCAGCGCGATCAGCTTCTGCGCCTGGCGCATGAAGAAACGGCCGGCGTCGAGCGGACGCGCGCCGTCGCTGGCGACGGCGCCTTGGCAGCGGTTCAGGAACACCAGGTCGAGATCGGAGTTGAACGCCAGGCTTGCGGCGCCGAGGCTGCCGTAGCCGATCATCGCGAACGCGGCGCCGGGAATGCCGCCGTGCTGGCGCCGCAGCTCCTCGGCCGCGACCCGGTTGCAGGCGTCCAGCACGCATTCGGCCAGACGGGTCAGCAGGCGGCTGGCGGCCACCGCGCCGAGCTCCAGGAACAGGAAATGGTAGGCGATCCGGAAACCGGTGCTGAGCTTGAACTCGTTCAAGGCCAGCATCGCGGTCTCTGCGTCGCCGGCATGCGCCGCCAGCACCGACGCGACCTGGCCCGGCAAGGCGTCGGCCTCGAGCCGGTGGCCGATCACGCGCGCGTCCAGCAGTTCGTCGAGCAGCATCGGGTGTTCGATCATGCGCCGCGCCATCCACGGGCTGCGTTCGAACACCTGTACCATGCGTTGCAGGGAACTGGGCTGCTCGTCGATCAGGGCGATGTAGCTGCTGCGCTTCAACGTGGCTTGCAGGAAGGCCAGGGCATGGCCGAGGCAGGCGTCGGGATCCGCGGTGGCGGCGCAGGCGCGCACGAACGCGCCGGTGACGCGCTGCAGACGCTGCCGGGAGCGGTCGGCCATGGCATCGGCGGCGGCGGCGAGCAGGGCCTGCAGGCGTTCGGCATGCCGTGCGGCGTCCGCGTAGCCGAGCGCCGCCAGATCGGCGGCCGACGATGACGGGATGTCGCCGCCGTCATCGGCACCGTCGGGATCGCCGAGCAGACCGGCGAACAGGCGCTCGACCGCGTCGCGCTGGACGTCGAGCTCGGCCGACAGCGCCGACGCGTTTTCATACCCCAGACCGGCGGCGATGCGCGCGCGCGAATCCGGATCGTCGGGCAGGGAGTGCACCTGCGCGTCGCGCAGCATCTGCACCCGGTTCTCCAACCGGCGCAGGAACAGATAGGCCGCGCGCAGCCGCGCGGCGTCCTCCACCGGCAACAGGCGCGCTTCGGTCAAGGCCGTCAGGCTGTCCAGCAGACCCTTGCGTTGCAGGGCCGGATTGCGGCCGCCGTAGATGATCTGCAGGGCCTGCACGTAGAATTCGATTTCGCGGATGCCGCCGCGGCCGAGCTTGAGGTCGTCGGCGATTTCGCGGCGGCGGACCTCGGCCGCGATCTTGGCCTTCATCTCGCGCAGGCCGTCGATGGCGGTGAAGTCGAGATAGCGGCGGAACACGAACGGCCGCAACAAGGCCAGCAGGCGCTCGCCCGCGGCCACATCGCCCGCGACCGGACGCGCCTTCAGCCAGGCATAGCGCTCCCAATCGCGGCCGGCGCTCTGGAAATACTGCTCCATGCCGTTGAACGACAGCAGCAGGCGGCCGCTGGCGCCGAACGGCCGCAGACGCAGGTCGACGCGGTGGCAGAAGCCGTCGGCGGTGACCTCGTCCAGCAGATTGGCCAGGCGCTGGCCCAGGCGGGTGAAGTAGGTCTCGGCCGGCAGCGGGCGCTCGCCGTCGCTGTGGCCGTGGTCGGTGAAGGCGTACACCAGATCAACGTCGGAGGAGAAGTTCAGCTCGCCGCCGCCGAGCTTGCCCAGGCCGAGCACGACCATGTGCTGTTCATTGCCGTCCTCGCCGCGCACGGTGCCGTGCACGCGGCGCATGGCATTCAGCAGCGCGTCAAAGCCGGTGCCGAGCGCCTGTTCGGCAATCCAGCTGCTGCCGGCCAAGGTCTGCTCGACCGTGTCGAGGCCGGCGACGTCGCGCCAGACCAGCTTCAGCGACTGCGCGCGCCGCCAGCGGCGCAGCAGCGCCGGCCATTCCGGCTCGCGGTCTTCGGGCAGCTGCAGGGGCGCCAGCGGTTCGTCAAGCGATGCCAGCAGCTCCGGCTGTTGCGCCAGGACCTCGACGGCGAAATCGGACACCGCCGCCAAACGCGCCGCGGCCGCATGCCGGGGATCGTCGGCGGGCAATTCGGCAAGCGCGCCGGCCAAAGGACCGGGCCAGGCCTTATAGGACAAACGCCACCGCCAGCGACAGGAACAGGCCGAGGCTGATCATGTCCGACAGGGCCGACACCACCAGATTGGCCGCCATCGCCGGATTGAATCCCAGCTTGCGCAGCAGCAGCGGCATGGCGGCGCCAAGCAGACCGGCCAGCATGCAGCTGAGCGCCATGGCGGCGGCGGTGACGACCGCCAAGCCCAGGGCATCGCCTTGCTCGGGATGGCGCGAGGCCACGATGAACATGCCGGCGCCGGCCAGCAGACCGGTGAGCAGGCCGTTGAGCAGGCCGAGCCAGGTCTCCTTCAGCACCTGCCGGCGCACGTGCCGGGCGGTGTTGGACAGACTCAGCCCGCGCAGCGTGCAGGCCGTGGATTGCGAGCCGATGTTGCGGCACAGGCCGGCCAGTACCGGCAGGAACAGCGCCAGCACCGTGGCCTGCGCGAGGCTGACCTGGAACTTGGCGACGATGGCGCCGACCACGAACAGCATGAACAGATGGATCTGCAGCCAGGGCTGGCGGAACTGGAACTTGCGCAGCCAGGACGAGGCCCACTGCTCGTCCTGGTCGACGCCGACCAGATAGCCGGGTTGGCCGGACAGCTCGAACGCCAGCTGCTCGTGCAGGCGGTGCGTGTGCACCTGGCCGAGCAGGATGCCGGCGGCGTCGCAGACCGGATAGGTCAGCGCCGGCTGCACCGCCAGCGACGCGATGGCTTCGCTCAACGACCACTCCGGGCGCAGGCTGCAGGGACCGCGCTGCATGATCTGGTCGAGGGTCTGGCCGCGCTCGGCGAACAGCAGCTCGCGGAATGCCACGGTGCCGAGCAGGCGGTTATCGGAATCGACCACATAGACCTGGTTCAGTTCGCGCTGCGGCATCAGCTCGCGCAGCAGATCGACCGCCATCTGCACCGAAGTGCCTTTGCGGAACGCCGCCACCGGCTCTTCCAGCTGGTGGCCGACGGTGCCGGGCGCGTAGGCCTCGGCGCGCAACCAGGCCGAACCGGTCGGGCAGGCGGTCATCACCGATTCGCGCATGTCTTCCGGTAACGCCAGCAGGATCGCCATCGCGCGCGCCGGCGGCAGCGCCAACAGCTGCTGCGCGGCCAGGTTCGGATGCCCGAGGTCGAGCAGACCGGCGGCGCTATGGGCATCCAGGGCGAGCAGACGGGTACTGAGGTGGCGGTCGTTGCGCGGCACTGCGGAATCCATCAGGCGGTTTGCCATAGGGTAGCGCAGATGCCGATGGCTGCCTACGGCAGGGCGTCCGGCTCAGTGACGGCATGGCCGCGCGCGCGCAGCTGCTGCAGCAGGCCGCCGGGGCGCATCAATTCGTCGATGTTGGCCACCGCCACGCTGTTGCGGTGCTCTGCCAAGGCGCCGCCCACGGCCTGCAGCCAAGCCTCTTGGGCGCGCCGCTGGGCGTCACCCAAGCCGGCGCTCTGGCCGATGCCGGAGCCGACCAGGGCGTCGATGCAGGCGCCGGAATTGTCGGTCAACGGGATGGCGCGCAAACCGGCCATATCGCCTTCGGCCCAGGCCCGGCCGCGCGCGGCCATGAAGCGCACGTCGCGTTCGATGCTGTCCAGGGTCTTCTCGAAACAGGCGACGTCGCTCAGTGCGCGCTGGTTGAACTCCTTGATGAAGCGCTTCGGATCACTGATGCGGATCCGGACTTCCGGACGGCGGATCGGCACCCCGGCGTCCTCGGCCAATTCCTTGGCTTCCGGCCAGACGATGCCTTCGTTGCGCAGACCGGCCTTGCGGATGGCCTTTTCGTACAGCTCCTGCGCCGCGAAGATCGGACGCCACTGTTCGATGTCGCGGTCGTTGCCGATGTAGCGGGCCTTCAGCGTCAGCCAGCGCGCGTAGGTCTCCGGCGGCAACACCTGCTGCAGCGTTTTGCCGTCGGGGTTGCGGCGCGCCTTCAGCAGCGACGGCACCAGGCCGAGCTTGCCGAAGAAACCGATGTCGGCATCGAGCTTGACCGAGGTGCCGCCGATCAGCAGCTGCGCATCGGCCAGCTTGCGCTCGAGCTTGATGGTTTCCCATTCCATGCCGCGCGGCACCGGACGGATCGAGGCCAGTATCCACACCGTGTTGCCGCCGCGGGTGACCTTCCAGAAGCCCGGGCCGGGCAACACGCCGCGGACCTCGACCGCGTTGGCGGCCGGCACGGCGACGGACGCGGGCGATGGCGCGTCCTGCGCGGCGAGCGGCGGCGCCAGCAAAGCGGAAACGGCAAGCAGCAGGGGAGCGGAGCGCATCGGGACAGGTCCGGTTTCGGTACGGGCATTGTATGACAGACGCGGCCGGCGGATGTTTCGGAAAAGTGACGACTCATTGGCGATTCCGCACATCCGGCGTTGAATGCGGACGATCCGCGCCGGATAATGGTGTTTTGACCGGAGCACGAACCGCCATGTCCGAAGACCGCATCCTCCTTCCCGGCCTGCGTGCCCGCCTGATGTCGGCCGAACAGGCCGCCACCCTGATCCAGCCGGGCGAGACCGTGGCGATGAGCGGCTTCACCGGCTCGGGCTACCCGAAGGCGGTGCCGCAGGCGCTGGCCGCGCACATCGGCCAGGCGCACGCGCGCGGCGAAGACTTCCGGATCAACCTGCTCACCGGCGCCTCGACCGCGCCCGAACTGGACGGCGCGCTGGCGCAGGTGGACGGGCTGGCCATGCGCATGCCGTTCCAGAGCGACCCGAACGCGCGCAAGCGCATCAACGCCGGCAAGCTGGACTACCTCGACATCCACCTCTCGCATGTGGCCCAGCACGTCTGGTTCGGCTTCTACAACGCCGTCGACACCGCGGTGGTGGAGGTCTCGGCGATCCTGGAGGACGGCGCGCTGGTGCCGACCACCTCGGTCGGCAACAACAAGACCTGGCTGGATCTGGCCAAGAAAGTGGTCCTTGAAGTGAACCGCTGGCAGCTGCCCGAGATGCTCGGCATGCACGACATCTACTACGGCACCGCGCTACCGCCGGAGCGCAAGCCGATTCCGATGGTGCGCGGCGACGAGCGCATCGGCCAGACTACGCTGCGCTGCGATCCGGCCAAGGTGGCGGCGGTGGTGCTGACCGACGCCCCGGACCGGAACAGTCCGTTCAACCCGATCGACGACGACAGCCGCCGCATCGCCGGGCACCTGATCGAGTTCCTCAAGCACGAAGTGGCGCGCGGCCGGCTGCCGGCCAACCTGCTGCCGCTGCAGTCGGGCGTCGGCAACATCCCGAACGCGGTGCTGGCCGGTCTGGCCGACAGCGGCTTCCGCGGCCTGGAGGCCTACACCGAAGTGATCCAGGACGGCATGCTCGACCTGCTCAAGTCCGGTGTACTGCGCTACGCCTCGTGCACCGGTTTCGCGCTCAGCCCGGACGCCAACGAGGAATTCCGCCGCAACCTGGATTTCTACCGCTCGCGCATCATCCTGCGCACGCAGGAGATCTCCAACCACCCGGAGATGGTGCGGCGCCTGGGCTGCATCGGCATGAACGGCATGATCGAGGCCGACCTGTACGGCAACATCAACTCCACGCACGTGATGGGCAGCAGCATCATGAACGGCATCGGCGGCTCCGGCGACTTCGCACGCAACGGCTTCCTGTCGGTGTTCCTCAGCAACTCCACCGCCAAGAACGGCAGCATCTCCTCGATCGTGCCGATGGTCAGCCACGTCGACCACACCGAGCACGACGTGGCGGTGATCGTCACCGAACAGGGCCTGGCCGACCTGCGCGGGCTGTCGCCCAAGCAGCGCGCGCGCCAAGTCATCGCGCAGTGCGCGCATCCGGACTACCGCGACGCGCTGCAGGACTACTTCGAGCGCGCCTGCCGCGACAGCTACGGCAAGCACACGCCGCACCTGCTGCCGGAGGCGCTGTCTTGGCACCAGCGCTGGCTCGACACCGGCACCATGAAGGCCTGAGCCGGCCGCAAAAAAACCCCGCCTTTCGGCGGGGTTTTCGTTTGCGTGACGCGGAAGGGATGGATCAGAAATCCATGCCGCCCATGCCGCCCATGCCACCGCCCGGCGGCATCATCGGCTCGTCTTTCTTCGGCGCGTCGGTCACCATCGCTTCGGTGGTGATCATCAGGCCGGCGATCGAGCTGGCGTTCTGCAGCGCGGTGCGGGTGACCTTGGTCGGGTCCAGGATGCCCATCTCGACCATGTCGCCGTACACGCCGGTGGCGGCGTTGTAGCCGAAGTTGCCGGTGCCTTCCTTGACCTTGTTCAGCACCACCGACGGCTCTTCGCCGGCGTTGGTGACGATTTCGCGCAGCGGGGCTTCCATGGCGCGCAGGGCCAGGGCGATGCCGACGTTCTGGTCGTCGTTGTCGCCTTTCAGCTTGCCGACGGTGGACAGCGCGCGGATCAGGGCGACGCCGCCGCCCGGCACGATGCCTTCCTCGACCGCGGCGCGGGTGGCGTGCAGGGCGTCTTCGACGCGGGCCTTCTTCTCCTTCATCTCGACTTCGGTGGCCGCGCCGACCTTGATCACGGCCACACCGCCGGCCAGCTTGGCCACGCGTTCCTGCAGCTTCTCGCGGTCGTAGTCGGACGAGGTTTCCTCGATCTGGGCCTTGATCTGCTTGATGCGGGCCTGGATGCCGTCGGCTTCGCCGGCGCCGTCGATGATGGTGGTGTTCTCCTTCGAGACCTGCACCTTCTTGGCGCGGCCGAGGTCCTTGATGGTGGCCTTATCGAGCGACAGGCCGACTTCCTCGGAGATCACGGTGCCGCCGGTCAGGATGGCCATGTCCTCCAGCATCGCCTTGCGGCGGTCGCCGAAGCCCGGGGCCTTGACGGCGCAGACCTTGACGATGCCGCGGATGGTGTTGACCACCAGCGTGGCCAGGGCTTCGCCTTCCACTTCCTCGGCCACGATCAGCAGCGGCTTGCCGGCCTTGGCCACGGCTTCCAGCACCGGCAGCAGGTCGCGCACGTTGGAGATCTTCTTGTCGAACAGCAGGATGAACGGATCATCCAGCTCGGCCGACATCGACTGCTGGTTGTTGACGAAGTACGGCGACAGGTAGCCGCGGTCGAACTGCATGCCTTCCACCACGTCCAGTTCGTTCTCCAGGCCCGAACCTTCTTCCACGGTGATCACGCCTTCCTTGCCGACCTTGTCCATGGCCTTGGCGATCAGCTCGCCAATGTTATGGTCGGAGTTGGCCGAGATCGAACCGACCTGGGCGATTTCCTTGCTGGTGGCGCAGGGCTTGGAAAGCTTCTTCAGCTCCTCGACCACGGCGGTCACGGACTTGTCCATGCCGCGCTTCAGGTCCATCGGGTTCATGCCGGCGGCCACGGCCTTCATGCCTTCGCGGATCATGGCCTGGGCCAGCACGGTGGCGGTGGTGGTGCCGTCGCCGGCGATGTCGGCGGTCTTGCTGGCGACTTCCTTCACCATCTGCGCGCCCATGTTCTCGAACTTGTCGGCCAGTTCGATTTCCTTGGCGACGGACACGCCGTCCTTGGTGATGGTCGGGGCGCCGAAGCTCTTGTCGAGCACGACGTTGCGGCCTTTCGGGCCGAGGGTGGCCTTGACGGCGTTGGCCAGGATGTTGACGCCTTTCACCATGCGGGCGCGGGCGTCTTCGCCGAAGCGGATGTCTTTAGCTGCCATGTTTCAGTTCCTTCAAGATTGTGTGATGCGGATCGGCGCAGGCGCGCCGGTGGATCGGGATTACGTTGCCAGATCAGCCCAGGACGGCCAGGATGTCGTCTTCCTTGACCACCAGGATTTCGGTGCCGTCGAGCTTGAATTCGGTGCCGGCGTATTTGCCGAACAGGACCTTGTCGCCCACTTTGACTTTCGGCGCGCGCACGCTGCCGTTGTCCAGCGACTTGCCTTCACCCACGGCCAACACTTCGCCTTTCACCGGTTTTTCAGTGGCCGAATCCGGAATGACGATGCCGCCAGCGGACATTTTTTCTTCTTCCATGCGTTTGATGACAACGCGGTCAAACAGAGGCTTGATGTTCATAATTTACCTTTGTGTTTTAGAACAATGGGTTAGGTCAATACCCAGCGGGGCGGCTGGCACTCATCCGCAGAGAGTGCCAAATTCTACGCGAAAACCGCCCGCACGGGCTGGTTTCCCATTTAAGGGCCGCTCTTTCCGATTTCAAGGGGGCACCGTGGGTGCGCCCCGAGCGGCCGGCCTGAACCGGGATTCACCCGGCACGGACCGGCGCTGGGTTAGACTGCTGTTCTTGGCCGCGGCCCGCGGCGAACCAATCACCCGCCCGATTGCCGATGAAAAACACCCTGTTCGCGCCCCTGCTCGCCCTCCTGTTGTTGGCCGCCGGCCCCGCTCACGCGCAGCCGGCCGGCCTCGATGACCTGTTGCCGATCGATGTCGCCTACCCGCTGTCGGTGACCCGGCTGTCGGAAACCCGGATCGAGGTGCGCTGGCGCATCGCCGACGGCTATTACCTGTACAAACACCGCATGGGCGCCGACGCACCGAACGCCGGCATCAGCCTGCAGCCGCTGCAATTGCCGCCGGGCAAGGCCTACCGCGACGAGTTCTTCGGCGATGTCGAGACCTATCGCCGGGAAGTGGCCGCCGTGCTGGCGCTGGACAATCCGCAGGGCCTGAATCACGTCGAGTTCACTCTGAAATACCAGGGCTGCGCCGACATCGGCATCTGCTATCCACCGCAGAAAAAGCGCGTGCGCGTGCCGCTCACCGATGCCGCCGCGGCCGGCGCGGCCGACCCGCTCGGCCTGAAGCCCGCCGGCGCCGATGCCCTGCCGGAAGACCAGGCGTTCCAGGTGGAATTGGCTGCGCGCGCGCCCGATACCCTGATGGCGCGCCTGACCCCGGCCGAAGGCTATTACCTGTACCGCGACAAGCTGGCGTTCACGGTGCCGGCCGCCGGTGGCATCGCGCTCGGCAAGCCGCGGCTGCCGGAACCGGTGTGGTATCCCGACCCCGAATTCGGCACCGTACCGGTGTATTTCGGGCAAATCGAATTCGATCTTCCGCTGCAACGGCGCGACACCGTCGCGGCCACGCTCGCCGTGCGCGTCGACTTCCAAGGCTGCAAGGAAAACGGCCTGTGCTATCCGCCGATGCAACGCCAAATCGAGGTGACGGTGCCGGCCGGCGGCCAAGTCGCGGATGCCGGCGACGATGCCGCCGCGGCCGCATCGATCGGACTGGCGGGCTGGCTGCCGGCCCTGTTGCTGGCCCTGCTCGGCGGCCTGATCCTGAACCTGATGCCCTGCGTGCTGCCGGTGCTGTCGTTCAAGGCCATGGCGCTGGCCAAGGCCAACACGCCCGGCCATGCCCGCCGCCACGCGCTGTGGTACACCGCCGGGGTGATGGCCAGCTTCGCCGCGCTCGGCGCCGGCGTGCTGGCGCTGCGCGGCGCCGGGCAAGCGCTGGGCTGGGGCTTCCAGTTGCAGCAGCCGGTAGTGGTCGGCGCGCTGGCGCTGCTGATGTTCGCCATCGGCCTGATGATGTCGGGCCTGTACAACTGGGGCTCGGGCTTCGCCGGCATGGGACAGTCGCTGACCGAAAAATCCGGCCCGGCCGGCGACTTCTTCACCGGCGTGCTGGCGGTGGTAGTGGCCAGCCCCTGCACCGCGCCGTTCATGGGCAGCGCGCTGGCGTTCGCGTTCACCGCGCACTGGCTGCTGGCGCTGTCGGTGTTCCTGGCGCTCGGCCTGGGCCTGGCCCTGCCGTTCCTGCTGATCGGCTTCGTGCCGGCACTGGCCTCGCGCCTGCCCAAGCCCGGCGCCTGGATGGATACGCTCAAACACTGGCTGGCGTATCCGATGTACCTGACCGCAGTCTGGCTGGCCTGGGTGTTCGGCAACCAGAAAGGCGTGAACGGCTTGGCCCTGCTGTTGATCGCCGCCATCGCGCTGTGCGCCGCGCTGTGGTGGTTCGAACGCCAGAAACTGCAGCCGAGCGCGCAAGCCAAGGCGGTGGCCTTGCTGCTCGGTCTGGTCGCCGCCGCCGGCTTCGCGTTCGCGCTGCGGCAGGAAACGCCGCGCGCCGGCGCCGTGACGGCGCAGGGCGTGAACTACGAGGCCTTCAGCCGCAAGCGACTGGATGAACTGCGTGCCGCCGGCACGCCGGTGTTCGTCGACATGACCGCCGACTGGTGCATCACCTGCAAGGTCAACGAAAAGGCCGTGCTGCACACCGACGCCTTCACGCAGCTGCTGAAGGACACCGGCACCGTGTATCTGGTCGGCGACTGGACCAACCAAGATCCGGAAATCACCGCCTACCTCGACCAATACCGCACGCCCGGCGTGCCGCTGTACGTGGTGTACCCGAAGGGCCTGGGGCCCGGCCGGCAGCTGCCGCAGCTGCTGACCTTCGAGATCATGCGCGAGGCGCTGGCGCCGTGAAGCCGCTGAAGGTGCTGGCCGCGGCCTTGGGCGCGGCCATGCTGGGCTTGGCGCTCGGCATGTTCATCGCCGGCCCCGGCGTGCTGTTGCGCACCGATCTCGGCCAGGCGCTGTTCGCGCGTTTCGTGCCGCCGAAATACCCGGCGCCGGGCGGTGCCGCCCAGCCCGGCGATGCCGTGCGGCCGTTCACCGTGCACGGCTTCGACGGCCGGCCGCGCACCTTGCCGACGCCCGGTCGTTGGCAGGTGATCAATTACTGGGCCAGCTGGTGCGGTCCATGCCGGCTGGAAATGCCTTGGCTGGACGCGGTGCATGCAAACAGTCAAGGACGCTTCGAGGTGGTCGGCATCGCGCTGGAAGCGCCGGAGGCGGCGCAGACCCTGTTGGCCGAAATCCCGGTGCGCTTCAGCCAACACCACGAACCGGCCAGCCCGGCCGACAGCTCGGTACTGCTCGGCAACGGCTGGGGCGTGTTGCCGTTCACGGTGCTGATCGACCCGCAAGGCCGTTTGGTGAAGCGGCATATCGGCGTGTTCGCCGGCGAAGCGCAGCTGCGCGATTGGCTGGCCGAGGGCATGGAATAAGGCCGGACGCCGTCAACAAAAATCAAACAGCGTTCATTTTCAGCCAATTTCCGGCAATTTCTGGACAAATAAGCCCAAGTTTGCGAAACTGCGCGTCCGATCAGGGAGAGCGCTGTGGCGACGTTTTGGGTATTGCACGGACCGAATTTGAATCTGCTGGGACAGCGGGAGCCGGATATCTACGGCCGCGAAACCCTGGCCGACATCAATCATAGCCTGAAAACCCAAGCCGAAACCGCCGGCCACCGCCTGGAATGCTTCCAGAGCAACGCCGAGCACGAGCTGGTGGAGAAAGTGCAGCAGGCGCCGGGCGCCGGCGTCGACGCCATCCTGATCAACCCGGCTGCCTTCACCCACACCTCGGTGGCGTTGCGCGACGCCTTCGCCGCCACCGGCCTGCCGTTCGTCGAGGCGCATCTGTCCAACCCGTACCGGCGCGAAGCGTTCCGCCGGCACTCGTATTTCTCCGATCTGGCCTTGGCGGTCATCTGCGGCTTCGGCGCCGACAGCTACCGCTACGGCCTGGCGCGGCTAATGCGGGATTTCCCCGCAGCAATCGCCGACACCCCCTGAACCCCGAACCGAGGTCATTATGGATTTACGCAAAATCAAAGCCCTGATCGAACTGCTGGAGAAATCCAGCCTGTCCGAACTGGAAATCAAGGAGGGCGAGGAGACCGTGCGCCTGGCCCGCCACAGCACGTCGGTCGCGCCCGCGCCGGTGGTGCATCACGTGCCCGCGCCCGCCCCGGCGGCCGACGCGCCGCGCGCCGCCGCGCCGGTGCCGGGCCCCTCGGCCGAATCGGTCGGCAAATCGGCCAAATCCGCGGTCGACGGCCACGCCGTGCGCTCGCCGATGGTCGGCACCTTCTACGCCGCACCGAGCCCGGACGCCGCGCCGTACGTGAAAGTCGGCCAGACCGTGAAGGCCGGCGAAACCCTCGGCATCATCGAGGCGATGAAGATGTTCAACCCGATTGAAGCCGACGTCTCCGGCACCGTCACCGCCATCCTGGTCGAGGCCGGCCAGGCGGTCGAATTCGACGAAGTGATGTTCATCATCTCCTGACCGGAAGCCCGTCATGCTGAAGAAAGTCGTCATCGCCAACCGCGGGGAAATCGCGCTGCGCATCCTGCGCGCCTGCCGCGCGCTCGGCATCAAGACGGTGGCCGTGCACTCCACGGTCGACCGCAACCTCAAGCACGTGGCCATGGCCGACGAGTCGGTCTGCATCGGTCCGGCACCGTCGATCGAGAGCTACCTGAACGTGCCGGCGATCATCGCCGCCGCGGAAGTGACCGACGCCGACGGCATCCACCCCGGCTACGGCTTCCTGTCGGAGAACGCCGCGTTCTGCGAGCGCGCCGAGGCCTCCGGCTTCGTGTTCATCGGCCCGACCGCCGACGTGATCCGCATGATGGGCGACAAGGTCGAGGCCATCCGCGCCATGAAGGACGCCGGCGTGCCGTGCGTGCCCGGCTCCGGCGGCCCGCTCGGCGACGACGCCCTGGCCAACCTGAAGATGGCCGAAGAGATCGGCTATCCGGTCATCATCAAGGCCGCCGCCGGCGGCGGCGGCCGCGGCATGCGCGTGGTGCGCGAAGCCGAGCAGCTGGTCACCGCCATCACCACCACCCAACAGGAAGCCAAGGCCGCGTTCAACAACGACATGGTCTACATGGAGAAATTCCTGGAGAACCCGCGCCACATCGAGATCCAGGTGCTGTCCGACGGCCAAGGCAACGCCATCCATCTGGGCGAACGCGACTGCTCGATGCAACGCCGGCACCAGAAAGTGGTCGAGGAAGCCCCGGCGCCGGGCATCACGCCCGAGCAGCGCGCCGAGATCGGCCGCGTCTGCGTCGAGGCCTGCATCCGCATCGGCTACCGCGGCGCCGGCACCTTCGAGTTCCTGTACGAGAACGGCCGCTTCTACTTCATCGAGATGAACACCCGCATCCAGGTCGAGCATCCGGTCACCGAAATGGTCACCGGCGTCGATCTGGTGCGCGAGCAGCTGCTGATCGCCTCCGGCCATAAACTCAGCCTGCGCCAAGAGGACATCGTCATCCGCGGCCACGCCATCGAATGCCGCATCAACGCCGAGGACCCGGACAGCTTCCTGCCCAGCCCCGGCCTGATCAAGCATTTCCATTCGCCGGGCGGTCCGGGCGTGCGCGTCGATTCGCACATCTACGAAGGCTACAAGGTGCCGCCGAACTACGATTCGATGATCGGCAAGCTGATCGTGCACGGCAACGACCGCGAGCAGGCCATCCACCGCATGCGCTGCGCGCTGTCGGAGATGATCGTGGACGGCATCAAGACCAATGTGCCGCTGCAGCAGCGCATCCTGGCCGACGCCGGCTTCTTCCAGGGCGGCACCAACATCCATTACCTGGAGAAGCGTCTGGCCGAGCGCAAGGAAAAGAGCCTCGGCCTGAGCTGATGCCGTACCTGGAACTGTCCATCGCCTGCAAGGCCAGCGAGGAAGCGCGGGTGGAAACCGCGCTGACCGAACTCGGTGCGCTCAGCGTGTCCCTGCTGGACGCCGCCGACGCCGAAAACGAACGCGCCATCCTGGAACCGGGCGTCGGCGAGACGCCGCTGTGGAACGACATCATCCTGCTGGCCCTGTTCGAGCACGGCACCCACGAAGGCCTGCTGCTGCACGCGCTGGACGCCTACGACGGCGGCATCGACTGGAGCACGGCAAGCTTCCGCACGGTCGAGGACCAGGACTGGGAACGCGCCTGGCTCGACCAGTTCCGGCCGATGCGCTTCGGCGCACGCACCTGGATCGTGCCTTGGCACAGCGAGGCGCCGGCCGAGGCCGAGGGCGGCGTCATCATCCGGCTCGATCCGGGCTTGGCTTTCGGCTCCGGCACGCACGCCACCACCGCGCTGTGCCTGGACTGGCTGGACGGTCTCGATCTGCGCGGCAAGGACGCGCTCGACTTCGGCTGCGGCTCCGGCATCCTGGCCCTGACCGCGCTCAAGCTCGGCGCAGCCTCGGCGGTCGGCGTCGATAACGATCCGCAGGCGCTGACCGCCAGCCATGACAACGCCGAACGCAACGGCGTCGGCGACCGCCTGCAGGTCTACCTGCCGCCGGACGAACCGGTGCGGCGCTATCCGGTGGTGGTCGCCAACATCCTGGCCACGGCGTTGGTCGCCTTGGTCGAGACCTTGGCCGCGCGCACCGAAACCGGCGGCGTGATCGCGCTGTCCGGCATCCTGCAAACCCAGGCCGACGACGTGCTGGCGGCCTACGAACCCTACTTCGAGGGACTGACGGTGACCGCGCGCGAGGATTGGGTCCGCATCGATGGCCGCCGACGCGCGTAAGTTCGAGCTGCCGGCCGTCACGGCCTTACTGGCGCTTGCCCTGCTGCTGCAGATCGCCGTCGCCGAACGCGAGCGCCTGGCGCACAATGCGTTCTGGCGGCCGGCGGTGGAGCGCCTGTGCCTGCTGGCGTCCTGCCGGCTATCGGCCTGGCGACAGCCGGACGCGTTCACGCCGGTGCAACAGGCGGTCGCCGCCGATCCGCGCCAGGCCGGCGTGCTGCGGGTGCAGCTCGGCTTCCGCAACGACGCCGCCCATCCACAACCCTGGCCGCAGATCGAAATCGCGCTGACCGGCATCGAGGGCGAAACCGTCGGCCTGCGCCGCTTCGCGCCGGCCGAATACCTCAACGCCGGCCAAGCCGCCGAAATCCAGCCCGGCCAGACGGTCTCGGTGGAGATTGCGCTGCAGGAGACCTCGGGCAAAGCGGCCGGCTTCGCCTTCGATTTCCGCTGACACGTTCAGGCAATGGCGCCGCAATCGCGCTAAACTGTTCGACCGAGAAGAAAAAATACACGAGCTCCGCGTGAACACGCTGCACCTGATCCACAACGCCGCCCCCGACGCCAAAAACCCGCCGCTGAAGGATGTGGTCGCACGCGTGGTGCGCCGCTACCTGCACGACATGGGCCATGCCAGCGAAAGCGACCTGCACGCCACCGTGCTGGCGGAAGTGGAGCCGGCGCTGCTGCAGGAAGTGCTGGCACATTGCCGCGGCAACCAGAGCCGCGCGGCCGGCATCCTCGGCCTGAACCGCGCCACGCTGCGCAAAAAGCTCAAGCAATACCGCCTGCTGGAGGATTGAGGCGGCGCGCCGGAGTGCGCGCCGGTTATAATTGGCGCTCGCTTTGGAGAGCCGCCATGTCCGATTCCCGCCTTCCCGTCCGCCGCGCGTTGCTGTCGGTGTCCGACAAATCCGGGCTGCTGCCCTTGGCCCGCGGACTGATCGCGCACGGCGCGCAGCTGCTGTCCACCGGCGGTACCGCCAAGGCGCTGCGTGAAGCCGGCCTGGCGGTGACCGACGTGTCCGAGGTCACCGGCTTCCCGGAAATAATGGACGGCCGGGTCAAGACCCTGCACCCGAAGATCCACGGCGGCCTGCTGTCGCGCACCGGCACCGACGACGCGGTCAGCCGCGAGCACGGCATCGAGGCCATCGACCTGCTGGTGGTCAATCTGTATCCGTTCGCGGCCACCGTGGCCAAACCCGACTGCGCCTACGACGATGCGGTGGAGAACATCGACATCGGCGGCCCAGCCATGTTGCGCGCCGCCGCCAAGAACCACGAACGCGTGGCGGTGCTGACCGACCCGGCCGATTACGACGGCTTCCTGGCCGCCCTGCAGGCCGGCGGCAGCAACGCGGCGCAGCGCCGCGCCTGGGCCGCCAAGACCTACGCGCACACCAGCGCCTACGACGGCCAGATCGCCGAATGGCTGTCCAAGCGCGCCGAACGCCCGGACGAGCCGAAAGCCTGGCCGACCACCCTGCATCCGGCGTTCACGCTCGGTAGCGCGCTGCGCTACGGCGAGAACCCGCACCAGGCCGGCGCGCTGTTCGTGGAGCCCGGCGCCGGCAGCGGCATTGTCGCCAGCGCGCGCTTCATGCAGGGCAAGGAGCTGTCGTTCAACAACATCGCCGACGCCGACGCCGCGCTGGAATGCGCCAAGGCCTTCGAGGCGCCGGCCTGCGTCATCGTCAAGCACGCCAATCCCTGCGGCGTGGCCGTGGCCGGCCACATCGGCGACGCCTACGACCGCGCCTTCGCCACCGACCCGACCTCGGCCTTCGGCGGCATCATCGCCTTCAACCGCCCGCTCGACGGCAAGACCGCCGAGACCATCGCCGCCCGCCAATTCGTGGAGGTGGTGATCGCCCCTGGCATCAGCGCCGAGGCGCTGGCCGCCTTCGCCAAGAAGCCGAACGTGCGCGTGCTCGACTGCGGCGCGCTCGACGGCCACCGCGGCACGCGCGACTACAAGCGCGTGGCCGGCGGCCTGCTGGTGCAGGATGCCGATTGCGACGCGCTGACGGTCAACGACCTGAAGACGGTGAGCGACGTGCAGCCGAGCGTGGAGCAGCTGGAGGACCTGCTGTTCGCCTGGAAGGTGGCGATGTACGTGAAATCGAACGCCATCGTGTTCGCCAAGGACGGCCGCACCGTCGGCATCGGCGCCGGCCAGATGAGCCGGGTGATTAGTGCCCGCATCGCCGGCATCAAGGCCGGCGACGCCGGCTTGGCGGTGCCCGGCGCGGTGATGGCCTCCGACGCCTTCTTCCCGTTCCGCGACGGCATCGACACCGCCGCCGCATCCGGCATCAGCGCCATCATCCAGCCCGGCGGCTCTATGCGCGACGGCGAGGTGATCGACGCCGCCAACGAGCACGGCATCGCCATGGTGTTCACCGGCCGCCGCCATTTCAAGCATTGAGGTCACGCCCATGAAAGTCCTCGTCATCGGATCCGGCGGCCGCGAACACGCCTTGGCCTGGCGCTTGGCGCAATCGCCGCGCGTCACCGAAGTGCTCGTCGCGCCCGGCAACGCCGGGACCGCGCGCGAGGACAAATGCCGCAACGCCGCGGTGTCCGCCAGCGACATCGACGGCCTGCTGGCATTGGCGCGCAGCGAAGGCGTGGCGTTCACCCTAGTCGGCCCCGAGGCGCCACTGGTGCTGGGCGTGGTCGACCTGTTCCAGGCGCACGGTCTGCGCATCTTCGGCCCGCGCCGCGCCGCCGCGCAGCTGGAGGGCAGTAAGGCCTTCGCCAAGGATTTCCTGGCCCGTCACGGCATCCCGACCGCGCATTACGCGGTGTTCGAGGACGAAGCCGAGGCGCTGGCGCACGTCGAGCACGTCGGCGCGCCGATCGTGATCAAGGCCGACGGCCTGGCCGCCGGCAAGGGCGTGGTGGTGGCGATGACGCTGGACGAGGCCAAAGCCGCGATCACCGACATGCTCGGCAACAGCCAGTTCGGCGAAGCCGGCGCGCGCGTGGTGATCGAGGAATTCCTGGCCGGCGAAGAGGCCAGCTTCATCTCGATGGTGGACGGCCGCACCGCGCTGCCGATGGCCACCAGCCAGGACCACAAGCGCGTGGGCGACGGCGACACCGGCCCGAACACCGGCGGCATGGGCGCCTATTCGCCGGCGCCGGTGGTGACGCCGGACGTGCACGCGCGGGTGATGCGCGAGGTGGTCGAACCGACCGTGCGCGGCATGATCGCGGACGGCATGCCGTTCACCGGCTTTTTGTACGCCGGGCTGATGATCGATGCCGCCGGCGCGCCGAAGGTGATCGAATTCAACGTCCGCTTCGGCGACCCGGAAACCCAGCCGGTGATGCTGCGCCTGCAGTCGGATCTGAGCGAGCTGGTCGAGACCGCCATCGACGGCCGCCTGCACGAAGCCACCGCTCAGTGGGATCCGCGCCCGGCGTTGGGCGTGGTGATGGCCGCCGAGCATTACCCGGGCACGCCGCGCACCGGCGACGTGATCCACGGCCTGGACATCGACGCGCCGCCGGACAGCAAGCTGTTCCATGCCGGCACCAAGCTGGAGGACGGCCAGGTGCTGACCGCCGGCGGCCGCGTGCTGTGCGCCACCGCGCTCGGCGCCAGCGTGGCCGAGGCGCAGAACGCCGCCTATACCCTGGCCGACCAGATCAGCTGGCTGGGCGAGTTCCACCGCACCGACATCGGCTGGCGCGCCATCGAACGCGAGCGCGGCTGAGTCGGCTATAGTGGGCGCTGGCATCCCGCACGCGCACCCATGGCCCACTCCCAATCCGAGCTGCTGAAGCAGCGCCGCTTCCTGCCGTTCTTCCTGACCCAGGCGCTGGGCGCATTCAACGACAACGTGTTCCGCAACGCCATGCTGGCGCTGATGGTGTACCAGATGGGCCTGAGCACCGAGCAGTCGACGCTGTACGCCAACCTCGCGCCGGCGCTGTTCATCCTGCCGTATTTCCTGTTCTCGGCCACCGCCGGGCAGATCGCCGAGAAGGTCGAGAAGGCCAGGCTGATCCGCATCACCACCGCCATGGAGATCGGCATCATGAGCCTGGCGGCGTTCGGCTTCGTGTACGGCCTGCCGAACCTGCTGCTGTTCTGCCTGTTCCTGACCGGCGTGCAATCCACCCTGTTCGGCCCGGTGAAGTACGCCATCCTGCCGCAGGTGCTGGCACCGGAAGAGCTGACCGGCGGCAACGGCCTGGTCGAGATGGGCACGGCGATTTCCATTTTGATCGGCATGATCGCCGGCATGTCGCTGCTGATGATTCCCGGTTACGGCCCGCAGGCCGCGGCCGCGGCGATGATCGGCCTGGCCATCACCGGCCATCTGGTCAGCCGCGCCATTCCCACCGCACCGGCCATCGCGCCGACGCTGCGGATCAACCCGAACATCCTGGCCGAATCGCTGCACGTGCTGCGCATGGTGCGCCACGACAACACCGTGCGGCGCGCGGTGTTCGGCGTCAGCTGGTTCTGGTTCGTCGGCACCCTGCTCAGCGCGCAGCTGCCGAACTACGCCAAGCTGCACCTGGGCGGCGCCGAGTCGCTCAACCTGCTGGCGCTGGCGCTGTTCTCGGTCGGCACCGGCGTGGGCTCGCTGTGGTGCGAGAAGCTCTCGCAACGCACGGTCGAAATCGGCCTGGTGCCGTTCGGCGCGCTCGGCATGAGCGTGTTCTGCGCCGACCTGTACTTCGCGCGGCCGGGCCTGGCGCCGGAGACCGGCATCAGCCTGGCGCAGTTCTGGCAGCAGGCCGGCAGCTTCCGCATCATGGCCGACCTGACCCTGATCGGCCTGTTCGCCGGCTTCTTCATCGTGCCGCTGTTCGCGCTGATCCAAAGCCGCACCGAGAAGCACCACCTGTCGCGGGTGATCGCCGGCATGAACATCCAGAATGCCGCGTTCATCGTCTGCGCCGCGGTCACCGGCATCGCGCTGCAGCGTTTCGCCGGCTTCAACATTCCGGAGATCTTCCTGCTGCTGGCCGCGCTCAACCTGGCCGCACTGGTCTACCTGATGGTGCTGGTGCCGGAGTTCTTCCTGCGCTTCCTGGCCTGGATCTACATCCGCATCATGTACCGCGTGGAGGTGCACGGCGTGGAGCGGCACGTGCCGGACGAGGGCCCGGCGCTGCTGGTCTGCAACCACGTCAGCTACATGGACGCCCTGCTGCTGTCGAGCGCGGTGCCGCGCCCGATCCGCTTCGTGATGCACTACCGCATCTTCAACACGCCGTTCGCGCGCTGGGCGTTCAAGGCCGCCAAGGCCATCCCCATCGCCGGCCGGCATGAGGACCCGGAGATCATGGAGCGCGCCTTCGCCGAAGTCGAAAAAGCCTTGGCCGACGGCGAACTGGTGTGCATCTTCCCCGAAGGCCGGCTAACGCCGGACGGCGAAATCGGGCCGTTCAAGCCCGGCATGGAGCGCATCCTGGCCGCGCGTCCAGTGCCGGTGGTGCCGATGGCGATCCGCGGCATGTGGGCCAGCATCTTCAGCCGCAGCGGGCTGTTGAACACCTTGCGCCTGCCCAGCCGCCTGCGCGCGCACGTCGTCATCCTGGCCGATGCGCCGGTGGACGGCGCCATGGCCAAAGCCGCGGCGCTGGAAGAAAAAGTGAAGGCGATGCGCGGCGAGTGGGCCTGAGCGCTCAGGCTTCCGACACGCTCATCATCAGGAAACCCGACAGCGCCGCATTGTCCGGCGCCAGTTCGGGCGGCAGCAAAGCCCGCATTTCGCGCAGACATTCGCGATAACGGGCATAGAACGCGAAATCCGGCTGCGGCCGGTAGTTGAGGCCGGTCAGGCCGAAATAGGCGATCACGCGCTTGGCGGTGGTCGGCTTGATGAACACCTCGTCCTGCGGGCGGTAGTACAGCAGGAAGGCGGTGATGATCGGCCACTTGGCGATCTTGCCGCGTGCCAGCAGGCGCACCAGATCCTCGAAACCCGCGGCCTGGTCGCCGTGCAGCAAGGCGTGCAGGGCATCGGCGAAGGATTGCCGGCCGTCGCTGTCGAGCGCGCGCAGATAATTGCGGAACGCCGGCTTTTCGAACAGCGACACCACCGAGGATTGGCCGATCAGGGTGACGGCGCTGTCGACGATCTGCTGCGGCCGCACGAACCGCGCTTCGGCGAAGGCCTCCTGCGCGAATGCGCTGCGTTTGGCCACCGCATGCTTCATGCCGACGGCGCGCAGTTCCGGATCCAGGAAACCGGCGGGATAACGCAGCAGGAAGCGGCGTTGCGCCTCCTTCAGCCGACGCCGGTCCATGAGCTCAGTTGACCAAGCCGGCCAGCACGAACACCGCCAGCAGCGCCAGCCACAGCAGCAGCATGCGCCAAGCCAGGCTGAGCGCGTCGCGCAGCTCAAGCAAGGCCGGGCCGGAAGACGGCCCGTCGACGGCATCGGCTTCCTCATCGGCCAATTCCGAGGCCACGCTGGCGTTGGCGGCGGCGGCCAGGAACGCGTAATCGGCGCGCAGGCCGCCGTTGGCGTACCATTCGCGCCAGACCTGCACGACCTTGTCGAAATTGGCAGCCAACGCCATCGAGAACGCCATCAGATGCGCCGGCGGGCAATGCACGGCATTCAGGGTCTTGCCGGCGGCTTCGCGCAGGGCCTCGGGCAGCAGCATCCCGTGCTTGTGATGCACCAGCAGATACAGCAGACGGTAGGCCAGCGCGCCGGCCGGACCGAGTAGCAGGAACCAGAACAGCACCGCGAACCAGCGCGTCAGCGCGTTCTCGAACACCGCGGCGACCGCCACCGGACCGTCCAGCGAGACCGCCTGGCCTTCTTCGTACAGGGCTTTGGCCGCCTGTTCCTTGGCGTCCTGCCCGGTCGCGTCGAGCACGGCGTTGACGTCGAGATCGAGATCGCGCGGACCCCAGGTGTACAGCAAGGTGGCGAGCGCAATCAGGAACGCGAACAGACCGGAAATCCGCGACAGCAAAAACACCGAGAGACCGAGCACCAAGGCCGGCAACGCGATGCCGAGCAACAGGCCGAGGTAGCCCTTGCGGGCGGACTTGACCGCGTCCTGCTGGCAGACGAACTCCAGCCAGCGCTCGAACCAGGCGAAATCCCGCCAGCGGCTCACCTGCGGCACGGCGTGGCCGATCAGCAAAGCCGCCACCACCGCCATCACGGTCCAGGTCATGGGTCGTCCCCTCCGGAATCAGGGCTTAGTATGCCAAAAATCCCGTACCCCGGGCCCGGCGTCGAGCCAGCGCTCGATCAGGTAGCGGGAAATCGACAGCGTGTCCGGCAACTGCAATTCATCGGCATCGACCAGCGCGCGCAGTTCGGCGCGCGACAGCCAGCGCGCGGCCTGCAGCTCGTCGCTGATCCGGATCGGCTGCATCGGCGCATATACGTCGTAGCCGAGCATCAGCGCCATCGGCATCGGCCAGGGCTGCGAGGCCACGTAGCGCGCGCGTTCGCCGCGCACGCCGGATTCCTCCCAGACCTCGCGCAGGGCGGTCTGCTCGGGGCTTTCGCCGGGCTCGACGAAGCCGGCCAGCAGCGACCAGCGCTTCTCCGGCCAGGACGCCTGGCGGCCGAGCAGCAGATGCTCGCCGTCGCTGACGCACATGATGGTGGCCGGATGCGTCTGCGGGTACACGATCAGTCCGCAGGCGCCGCAGGCGGCGCTGTAGCCGCCGTTCTTGAGGTCGGTGAAGCCGCCGCAGCGGCCGCAGTACTTGGCCT
Organism: Arenimonas sp.; assembly: GCA_041913425.1. GTDB lineage: Bacteria > Pseudomonadota > Gammaproteobacteria > Xanthomonadales > Xanthomonadaceae > Arenimonas. The sequence continues at coordinate 35,096 of JAYSFF010000012.1, forward strand.
GCGACTGCCAGTGCAGCAGGGCCTTGGCCTGCGCGAACAGGCTGGCCTGCCAGGCCGGCCAATCGACGGCGGCGGCACGCACGTTGATGGTTTCGGCCGGGGTGAAGCCGGCGAGATCCAACGGCAAGGCGAAATAGGCCTGATCCTCGTGATGGCCGAGATAGGTGGCGGCCTCCGGCCGGCGCAGCGACACCCGCGCGGCCGGATACAGGATGTCGTCGCCGAGATGCCGGCAGGCCTCGCCTTTCTCGTTCAGCACCAGCACGCGCGCGTCCTGCCAACGCCGGTCAAGCACGGCCGGATCGCCGCGTTCGGGCTCGGCGCGGTCGACGCCGGGGTGGCGGAAGGCGAAGCCGTCCATCAGGCCGAGAAGCTGCTGCCGCAGCCGCAGGTGGTCTTGGCGTTCGGGTTGCGGATGACGAACTGCGAGCCCTGCAGGCTCTCGCGGTAGTCGACCTCGGCGCCGTTCAGGTACTGCAGGCTGAGCGGATCGACGATCAGCGTGACGCCGTCGCGCTCGACCGCCAGATCGTCGTCCTCGCGCTGCTCGTCGAAGCTGAAGCCGTACTGGAAGCCGGAGCAGCCGCCGCCGGTGATGTACACGCGCAGCTTAAGCGCCGGATTGCCCTCTTCGGCGATCAGGCCGGCGACTTTGGCCGCGGCGGCGGCGGTGAAGTTCAGCGGGGCGGCAACGGTCTGGTAGGTCGGTTCGCTCATGGTCTGCCTCGATCGGATTCACACCGCCTGGTCGTGGATCAGCTGGCCGCTGACGGCGGCGCCGGCGGTGATCTCCAGCAGACGGTAATGCACATTGCCCTGGATGCGGGCGGTTTCGGTCAATTCAACCCGCTCGCTGCTGTGCAGATCGCCCAGCAGCTGACCGGAAATGACCGCCTTCGGCGCCTGGATGGCGCCCTCGACCAGGCCACCGGGGCCCAGCGTCAGCAATGCGTCGGCGCCCTGGTCGGCGATGACCTTGCCGAACACCTTGCCTTCGATGTACAGCCCGCCGCTGAACTGCAGGTCGCCGCGGATGATCACCTGCGGCCCGATCAGCGTATCGACCCGGTCCGGGCCGCCGGACGAGAGCCGGTTCTTCTTGCTTCCCAACATATTTCGTTTCCCCTGGATGGATTGCTTGTGGATCACTGCGCCGGCGCGCCGGCCGGCGGCTTGGACGGATTCCAGTCGAAGGCCTGCTCGCGCGCGCCGGAGCTGCCGCTGACGCTGACCTTGACCCGCTGCGGCGTGAAGCCGGCCGGCAGCAGGATGGTGCCTTCCAACTGCTGGAAGTAGCGGAAGGCGAATTTCTGGCCGGTGGAACCGGGGCTGTTGACCAGCGTGCCCCAGTCCAGGCGCTTGAGCTTGCCGCCCTGCACGCCCTCAATGCTGAAGCGCATCAGCCCGCTGGTGATGCCGCCGCGGTTGATGTTCTGGGTCAGTGTGACGGTGTAGCGCCAGGCGCCGGCATCGGCGGCCTCGAACTCGGCGTTGTGCACGCTCAGGCCGTGCCGGCGGCCACCGGCGCCGACCAGGCGCTCGTAGAAGTCGAGATCCGCCTTCAGCCCGGCGATCTGCTCCTCCTTCTCGGCGAGGCTGTCCTGCACCTGGTTGTTGGCGCTGCGCGAGATGAACTCGGCGCGCTCGGCGTTGGCGAGACGCTGCTTGAGCGCTTCGATGTCGTCGCGCGCGTCGGCGAGCTGGCCGCGCACCGCGCCCAGTTCGGTGCGCAGGCGGCCGGCATCGGTGTGCAGGCCGCGCCAGAACAGCCAGACCCAGGCGCCAGCCAGCGCCAGCCACAGTACCGCCGCCGCCAACAGCGCGCGTTTCAGGTAGGGCTTGTGGCTGACGATCGCGAAGCGGGGCAGGTCTTTGTTCTGCACAGCCATGGCAGGTTCTCCGGGCGCAGGCTTGAGCCTCATTATAGCCGGTTCGCCGCGGCCGCCGCCGGCTGACAGGCCCGCGGCTTGGGTGCATAATAACCGGTAATCTGGGCGCGCCCGCAACGGCATCGGACACGCGACGCCGACCGGAACATGACTAGATGGCGAACATCCGATGAATGCAGTGCCCACCGCACGAGACAACCCGGACATGCGCGGCCTTGCCGCGCGCATCGCCGGATACTGCGCGTCGCACTGGGACATCAACGCGGTCTGGCAGCTGCGCCACGACGTGCGGGCGGCGATGACGGCCTTGGCATCCGATTCCGGCGGCTTGGCCGCCTTGCGCGGCATCGATGCCGTGCTCGACGCCTGCCTGGCCGGCAACCGCCTGCCCGACCCGGGCGAGCGCGACCGCCTGCAGGACCTGGCTGGGCGCGTCGAAGTGCCGCAGCAGGCGGCGGCGCCCGCGGCCGTCGAGGCCGACGTCGGCCTGGTGCAGGCGGCACCGGTGCAGACCAGCGCCGAACAGCGCTTTGAAACCCCGCCGCTGGCCTACTGGCGGCAATGGTCGGACGGCGCCGAGGCGCCCGCACCTCCCGCCGGCCCCGGCGATGCGCCGGCGCCGAACCCGAATGAAACGCCAGCAAGGACGGCCAGCATGAACGATTCCTCCGTACGAAAACCGGGCAACGGCGAAACACGTCTGCAATACCAGCGCATCTACCATTTGACCGGCAACGGCGCGCTGTCGCTGGAGGTGGACCAGCTGCTCGACCAGGCCGGATTGAACCTAGAGCTGCTCGACAGCGAAGACGACCTGGCCGAGCTGCTGCAGGCCCTGCCGGCCGACCTGTTGCTGGTCGACGCCGAATTCGCCGACCGCATCGACAAGATCGGCGCGCTGATCGCCGGCTACCGCCGGCAGAATCCGAAGTACCTGACCGCGGTGCAGATCCTGCCGGCCGACATGGACGCCGCGACCGCCACCGAACGCTTCGCGATGATGGACGCGCTGATCAACGGCAGCGCCGACGCGCGCGGCGTCATCGCCCGCATCGACCAGATCCTGCGCTTCGGCAAGAGCGACCGCTACCGCGTACTGATCGTCGAGGACGACCGGTCGCAGGCGATGTTCGCCGAGGGCATCCTGCGCAACGCCGAAATCGGCACCAAGGTGCTGCTGGACGCGACCAACCTGCTGCCGACGGTGAAGTCGTTCAAGCCCGACCTGATCCTGATGGACCTGAACATGCCGGGCGCCAGCGGCATCGAGCTGACCGAACTGCTGCGGCAGTCGAGCGAGTTCCGCAACATCCCGATCGTGTTCCTGTCCGGCGAATCCGACGAGGACCGCCAGATGGACGCGCTCGAGGCCGGCGGCGACGATTTCCTGGAGAAGCCGATCCGTCCGCGCCGTCTGATCGCGGCGGTGCAGAACCGCATCAAGCGCCACCGCGCGCTGCAGGGCGAGAATGGCGGGCAGCAGACCCACGACAGCGGGCTGATCCGGCGCAGCGACATGCTCAGGCTGCTCGAAGCGCGCATCGGCGCCGAAGACCAGGCCCTGCTGTTCATCGAAATCAACGGCATGAACCTGCTGAAGGACCGCCTCGGCCTGAGCGAGCTGGAAAGCCTGATGCAGGAGTTCTCGGCGTTCCTGGCGCAGGCCTGCGACCCGCGCCCGGTGGCGCGCTTCGGCGACGCCTCCTACGCCCTGCTGTACCAAGGCGACTGCGGCGACGCGGTACTGACCGCCTACGCCGAAGACCTGCGCCGGCGCGTGATGGCGCAGAAATTCGAGATCAAGGGCCAGAGCGTGGAGTTCCGCCTGCAGATCGGCGTCTGCCGTCTGGCGCACGCCAAGGGCAGCACCGGCATCCTGATCAACGCCGGCGAGCGCATCGCGCGCCAGGCCCGCGGCGAGCCGTCCGGCGTGGCCGTGTTCACGCCGCAGTCGAGCTCCGAGGTGCTGCGCGAGGAGGCCCTGATCCGGCTGATGGCCGATGCCGGCCACAATAACTGCCTGGCGCACATCTACCAGCCGATCGTGGCGGTGGCCGGCGGCTCCGAGAAGCAGTTCCAGACCCTGCTGCGCATGCGCGACGGCGACGGCAACCTGGTGCCGGCGGCGGAATTCATCCCGATCGCCGAACGCAGCGACCTGATCGTGACCGTCGACCGCTGGTCGATCGCCAAAGCGGTGTCCACCCTGGCCGAGCGCCAGGCCGGCGGCGACCCGATCAAGCTGTTCGTCAACCAGTCCAGCATCACCCTGCTCGACGAAGGCCAATCGGCCTGGCTGAAGAACCTGCTGAAGGCGCACAGCATCCCGCAGAACAGTCTGGTGATCGAGATCAACCACAACGACGCCCTGCTCAACCAGCAGTCGATCCGCGAATTCTGCCAGGGCCTGATCTACGACGGCGTGCAGTTCTGCCTGAGCCGCTACAATCCGCGCAACGACGACGCCGACCTGCTGGAAAGCCTGCCGATCAGCTACGTCAAGCTGGCCGACCGGCTGACCTCGGACCTCGCGCGCCAGGAAATCCGCGACCAGATCAAGACCCTGGCCGACGACGCGCACCGCCGCGGCGTCGAGGTCATCGGCCACTGCATCGAGGACGCGCAGAGCGCGGCCACGCTGTGGATGAGCGGCATCGATTTCATCCAGGGCA
>JAYSFF010000013.1:0-37312 GCA_041913425.1 Arenimonas sp.
TCCAGGCGCCGAGCGCGCCGGCCATGGCGTGGTTGAGGATGGTGGCGACCAGGATGCCGGCGATGATCGGCAACGGTTTCTTGAAGCGGGTGGCGAGCAGGAAGGCGAGCAGCTGGGTCTTGTCGCCGATTTCCGCGAGAGCGACGACGCCGGTGGAGACGAACAGGGATTCCATAATCATGATTCCAGGCCGGAGACGGACGAATGACTCCATCGCCCGCCCGGCCGATGCGGGGGCGACGGAGTCAAAGGTCTTGCCAGGCCGGTGGGCCGCTGCGCCATGGCCGGTTCAGGCCAAGTATGTTGACGCGGGCATCTTGCGAGAAGAGAGGCTACTCCCCAATGACCGGCCTAGTTTAACACGACCTCAGCCGCCCTTGGGCACCACCATCACGGTCAGGCGGCCGGTGCAGACCAGCTTGCCGGTGGCCTCGTCGTGGATATCGACCTGCCACAGGTGCGTGCGCTTCCCGGCGTGCACCAGCTTGCCGGTGCCGCGCACGTGGCCCTCGGTGACCGCCCGCACGTGGTTGGCGTTGATCTCCACGCCGACCGGCTGTTCGCGCGCCAGATCGAGCAGCAGGCAGGAACCCATCGAGCCGATGCTTTCGATCAGGGCCATGCTGGCGCCGCCGTGCAACAGGCCCATCGGCTGGTGCGTGCGGGCGTCGACCGGCATGCGCGCCACCAGGTAGTCGTCGCCGAGCTCGACGCAGACGATGTCCAGCGTCTGCATCAGGGTGTTGCGGCTCCAGGCGTTGACGGTTTCCAGCGGCAGTCTGTTCAGAGGCATGGTCGGTTCCGTATCGGTGAGGGCTCAGCGCAACTGGCTGTCTTTGCTGCCGCGGCGGTTGTAGGCGCTGAAGCCGCCTGCGGCATCCTGTTCGCTCTGGCAGTCCACGCACAGGCGCACGCCCGGCACGGCGCGGCGGCGGGCTTCGGGAATTTCGGCATCGCAGTCCTCGCATCGGCTCAGGCTTTCGCCGCGGGGCAGCTTGCCGCGCGCCCGCGCGATGGCGTCTTCGACACTGGCATCGATTTGATCCTGCACCGCGCCGTCGCGGCTCCAGCCTCCGGCCATGACACCCTCTTTGATAGTCCAAACCTATCGTTAAAATACAATCAATCAATTGGAATTATATATAGCCTAGGCCTATCATAATCCCAAGTTCGATTCACAACCCCACTGGAGATAACCATGTCCCTGATCAACACCAGCGTGCAGCCGTTCAAGGCCCAAGCCTACCACAACGGCAAATTCGTCGAAGTCACCGAAGCTAGCCTGAAAGGCAAGTGGTCGGTGCTGGTCTTCATGCCGGCCGCCTTCACCTTCAACTGCCCGACCGAAGTGGAAGACGCCGCCGACAACTACGCCGAATTCCAGAAGCTGGGCGCGGAAGTGTACATCGTCACCACCGACACCCACTTCTCGCACAAGGTCTGGCACGAAACCTCGCCGGCCGTCGGCAAGGCCAAGTTCCCGCTGGTCGGCGACCCGACCCACACCCTGACCAACGCCTTCGGCGTGCACATCCCGGAAGAAGGCCTGGCCCTGCGCGGCACTTTCGTGATCAACCCGGACGGCGTCATCAAGACCGCCGAAATCCACTCCAATGAAATCGCCCGCGACATCAGCGAGACCCTGCGCAAGCTGAAGGCCGCCCAGTACACCGCCGCCAACCCGGGCCAGGTCTGCCCGGCCAAGTGGAAGGAAGGCGAGAAGACCATCGCCCCGTCGCTGGACCTGGTCGGCAAGATCTGAGTCCCGCCGCCGTCCGATTCCGGTCCGTGCCGCTGCCCGCAAGGCGGCACGGGCCCCGGCGGCGCCCCATGCGTTTCCCGTAGCCGCCCGATTCCGGGCGGTTCCGGTTGCTTGCGGCCCGAATTCCGGAGAACCCCATGCTCGACACCGCCATCAAATCCCAACTGCAAGCCTATCTGGAAAAACTGCAGCGCCCGATCGAACTGGTCGCCAGCCTGGACGACGGTGCCAAGTCCGCGGAACTGCGCGGACTGCTGGAAGCCATCGCGCCGCTGTCGGACAAGGTATCCCTGCGCTACGACGGCGATCACGCGCTGCGCCCCTCGTTCGGCGTCGCCGCCCTCGGTGAAGCGCCGCGCATCCATTTCGCCGGCATCCCGATGGGCCACGAGTTCACCTCGCTGGTGCTGGCGCTGTTGCAGACCGGCGGCCATCCGCCGAAGATCGAGCCGGCGCTGGCCGAGCAGATCCGCGCCCTGCCCGGCAAGGCCGATTTCCAGACCTTCGTGTCGCTGAGCTGCCATAACTGCCCGGACGTGGTGCAGGCCTTCAACCTGGTCGCCGTGCTCAACCCGAACTACAGCCACGTCATGATCGACGGCGCGGTGTTCCCGGAGCTGGTGGAAGAGCGCCAGGTGATGGCGGTGCCCAAGGTCTACCGCGACGCCGAGGACTTCGGCAGCGGCCGCATGACCCTTGAAGAGATTGTGGCCAAGCTCGACACCGGCGCGGCCGAACGCGAAGCCGAGGCCCTCCGCGCCAAGGACGCGTTCGACGTGCTGATCGTCGGCGGCGGCCCGGCCGGTGCGGCCGCGGCCATCTACGCCGCGCGCAAGGGCATCCGCACCGGCATCGCGGCCGAACGCTTCGGCGGCCAGGTGCTGGACACCCTGGGCATCGAGAACTTCATCTCGGTGCCGGAAACCGAAGGCCCGAAACTGGCGATGGCGCTGGAACAGCACGTCAAGGCCTATGACGTGGACGTGATGAACGGCCAGCGCGCGGTGGAACTGGTGCCCGGCGAGCTGACCGAAGTGAAGCTGGCCAACGGCGCTTCGCTGAAGGGCCGCACCGTGATCCTGACCACCGGCGCGCGCTGGCGCGAGATGAACGTGCCCGGCGAAGCCGAGTACCGCAACAAGGGCGTGGCCTACTGCCCGCACTGCGACGGCCCGCTGTTCAAGGGCAAGCGCGTGGCGGTGATCGGCGGCGGCAACTCCGGCGTCGAGGCCGCCATCGACCTGGCCGGCGTGGTCGCGCACGTCACACTGATCGAGTTCGACACCAAGCTGCGCGCCGACGCGGTGCTGCAGGACAAACTGCGCAGTCTGCCGAACGTGGACGTCATCCTGAACGCGCTCAGCACCGAAGTGCACGGCGACGGCAGCAAGGTCAATGGTCTGAGCTACCGCGACCGCGGCACCGACGAGCTCAAGCGCCTGGAACTGGAAGGCATCTTCGTGCAGATCGGCCTGCTGCCGAACACCGACTGGCTGAAAGGCACGGTCGCGCTCAGCCCACGCGGCGAGATCGAGATCGACGCCCGCGGCCAGACCTCGGTTCCGGGCGTGTTCGCCGCCGGCGACTGCACCACCGTGCCGTACAAGCAGATCATCATCGCCACCGGCGCTGGCGCCACCGCCGCCTTGGGCGCGTTCGACCACCTGATCCGGTCCTCGACTACGGCCTGAGCACGCGCAACACCCCCATCCAGTCGCAGCCGATGCGGTAGGATGGGGGTTTCCGTTTCCGCGTGACGCCGATGAAGCTCTACCGCCTCGCCCTGCCGGCCCTGTTGGCCTGTTCCCCGCTCGCCGCCCACCCGCCCACGATGCTGTTGATGGGCGGTTCCTACCAGACCTGCTCCAGCCTGGACGACGACGACTGCCGCGCCGACCAGCGCGATTTCACCGGTGCCCGGCAGCCGCCGCTGTACCGCATTAATCCCGCCGTATTCGACGATATCCTCGACGCCGGCTACTGGGCCGCGCGACCGGATGCGCCCGCGCCTGAACGCATCGCCGCCCTGCTGCGGCGCGCGCAGCAGCACGCCAAGGGCGCGAGCCTAGATGCCGAACGGCTGGGCGATGTGCTGGAAAGCGCCGACCCGGGAACCTGGAACCGGCTGCTGACGCTGGAGCGGGATCTGATCCTGTCGGCGTTCGAATTGCCGCAGTTGGACGCGCGCGGCAAGCGCCTTGTCGAAGGCGTGCGCCTGGACGGCGACAACACGGGGCACGATGCCACCCTGTTCCGCCGTTTCGTGGCCGAAGCGGGCAAGCGCTCGCCGGGCAAACGGCCGCGCATCGCGTTCGTGACTTCGGCCTCGAATGACAGCTTCTACTATGTGGATTTGAACGTCGGCCTGCTCGAACAGGCCGGCGCCGAGGTGGTCTGGTGGCCGGTGGACGCCGCCATGAACGCGGCGGTCAATCGCGACCGCGGCTGCGACGCGCTCATCCCGCTGCGCCGCGAACTGCTGTCGCAGCTCGGCCGCGAACGGGTATATCCCGACCTGCACGCACGGCAAGCGGCCGCCTGCCGCGATCCCGAGGCCCTGGCCGAGGTACCGGAACACGTGCAGGGCCTGTTCTTCGACGGCGGCGACCAATGGCTGCACCGCGAGACCTTCTTCGAGGCCGACGGCCGGCCGAACCGCTGGCTGCGTACCCTGCGCGCCACCTTCGCACGCGGCGACTTGGTGGTGTCCGGCACCAGCGCCGGCGCCGCCATCCAATCCGGGCCCGGCGGCATGGTCACCAACGGCCTGAGCACCAACGCCTTGGCCAATGGCGCCATCGCCGTGCGCGGCAGCATGCCCGAAGGCTGCGAGCGCGCCATGCGCTGCCCGATTCCGCTGCGCGAAGACGACCTGACCTGGTGGCATGGCGGCGGCTTCGGACTGCTCGGCGATTATCTGGTGGATACCCACGTGGCCGAACGCCGGCGCGAGCTGCGCTTGACCACCCTGATGACCGACATCGCCGCCACCCCGGCGCCGCCCTTGCAAGCCGGCATCGGCGTCGACGAAACCAGCGGCCTGCTGCTGCAACTGCAGGACGGCGGCATGCAACTCGAAGCGCTGGGCCAATCCGGCGCTTGGTGGTTCGAACGACCCGACCCCCGCACGGCCGCCGGCGGCTGGGCGCTGCGCGGACATTATCTGGCGCCGGGCGCCAGCCTGTTCTGGCGCGACGGCCGCATGCAGGCCCCCGACGCCGCGATGCCGACAGACCTGCGGACGGCCGACATCCGGCCCGGCGGCGATGCCCTGCAGCCCAAGGTGTTGCGCTCTGCGGTCTGGGACATGGCGGGCGGCAACCATGCCCACACCCGGCTTGAGGCGCTCGGCTTCCGGCTGGATGTGCGCCTGACGCCGGAATCGCGCATCTGGCAGGGCCCGCAAGGCCAGCAGGGCGTAACCGAACTCGAACTGCAGCTGAAGCCCGGCGCAGATACCGACTGAACGGCGTTCACCCGGCTGCCACGGCGTTTCGGCTAGGCTGATGGCCTGATACGGAGCCCGGCCATGCACCGCAAACCCTTCCTGCCGCAAAAACCCTGCCAACGTTGCGGGCGGCCGTTCGCCTGGCGCAAGAAATGGGAACGCGACTGGGAGCAGGTCAAATACTGTTCCGAGCGTTGCCGGCGCGCGCCGGAGCGCACATGAGCACCCTGCGCCTGATTCTGGGCGACCAGCTCAATCCGCGGCACCCCTGGTTCGAACAGGTCGACCCGGACGCGCTGTATGTGCTGATGGAGATCCGCCAGGAAACCGATTACGTGCTGCACCACGCGCAGAAGATCCTGGCCGTGTTCGCCGGCATGCGCGAATTGGCACGCGGCCTGCGCGAGACCGGACACCGCGTACGCTATATCGCCATCGACGACGCCGACAACCGCCAAGACCTGACCGACAATCTTGACGCCCTGCTCGCCGACACCGGCGCTACGCGCTTCGAATGGCAGGCGCCGGACGAATATCGGCTGGACGCGCAGCTGGATGATTGGTTCGCGCGTTCGGGCCTGGCCGGCGGCAAGACCTCCAGCGCGCATTTCCTCGGCAACCGCTTCGACGCCAAGCGCCTGTTCGCCGGCAAGAAGCAATGGCGCATGGAGATCTTCTATCGGCACATGCGCCGCACGCACGGCGTGCTGCTGGAACCGGACGGCGAACCGGTCGGCGGGCAATGGAATTTCGATGCCGAGAACCGCAAGCCCTGGCGCGGCGAGCCTGGCGAGCCGGCGGACCTTCGGCCGCACCACGACCACTCGGCGTTTTGGCGGCAGATCCAAGCCGCCGGCGTGGCCTCGTTCGGCGAAGCCTCGGCAGCCGACTTCCGCTGGCCGCTGAACCGCGCCGAGGCGCTCGGCCAGCTGGACGCCTTCATCCGCGACGCCCTGCCGCATTTCGGCGATTACCAGGACGCGATGAGTCCGTCGGCGCCGCGCCTGTTCCACTCGCTGCTGTCGTTCGCGCTGAACGTGAAAATGCTGCATCCGCGCGAGGTCATCGACGCCGCCGAAACCGCCTGGCGCGAAGGCCGTGCGCCGTTGGCGGCGGTGGAAGGCTTCATCCGGCAGATCCTGGGCTGGCGCGAATACATCCGCGGCGTGTACTGGGCGCATATGCCCGGCTACGAACAGAGCAATGTGCTGCAGCACGATACGCCGCTGCCGGACTGGTTCTGGACCGGCAAGACCGGCATGCGTTGCCTGGCCGATGCCATCGGCAATTCGCTGCACTACGCGCACGCGCACCACATCCAGCGCCTGATGGTGATCGGCAACTTCGCCCTGCTGGCCGGCCTCGACCCGCAGGCCCTGCACCGCTGGTACCTCGGCGTCTACATCGACGCTTTCGAGTGGGTGGAGCTGCCGAACACGCTGGGCATGAGCCAATTCGCCGACGGCGGCCTGCTGGCTAGCAAACCGTATGCCGCCAGCGCCGCCTACATCCACCGGATGGGCGGCGACTACTGCCGCGGCTGCGCTTACCGGCGCGACCGGCGTACCGGCCCGGACGCCTGCCCGTTCAACGCGCTGTACTGGGACTTCCATCTGCGCCACGCGGAAAAACTGTCGCGCAATCCGCGCATCGGCATGGTGTACCGCAACCTGGCCGGCATGGACGCGGCCGAAACGGCGGCCATCCGGCAACGGGCCGACGCCCTGCGCGCCGACCTCGACGCGCTGTAATCAGCCCACGCGCAGGCTGCGCATGCTGATCGAACCCCAATCGTAGGCCGCGTTGAACATCTGCAGCGGCTCGTCGGCGCCGGCCATGGCCAGCACGTACAGCAGCGGCCAGTAATGTTCGGGGGTCGGTACCGCTTGGGCCGCGCCGGGCAGACGACCGTAGTCGGCCAGAGCCTCGAGGTCGCGGCGGTCGATGGCCTCGGCCACCGCGGCGTCGAACGCCGCCGCCCAGGCCGGCGTGCCGCCCGGCGACAGCATCCGCAGGTTGTGCGCGATGTTGCCGCTGCCGACCACCATCACCCCGGCCTCGCGAAGCGGCGTCAGTTTGCGTGCCAGGGCCACATGCTGTTGCGCACTGTAGGCGCGCGGCAAACTCAACTGCACGACCGGCACATCGGCTTCGGGGAACAGATGCATCAGCACCTGCCAGGCGCCATGGTCCAGGCCCCAGCGCAGATCGGCCGTGACCTCGCCGCCGGCCAGCGCCACCACCTCCTGCGCCAACTCCGGGCTGCCGGGCGCCGGATAGCGCACGGCGAACAGCTCGGCCGGAAAGCCGCCGAAATCGTGGATGGTTTCCGGCTGCGCCACGGCGCAGACTTTGGCGCCGTCGGTTTCCCAGTGCGCCGACACGCACAGCACCGCGCGCGGCTTCGGCAGCCCGCTGCCGAGACGGCGCCAGGCGTCGCGGAACGGATTGTCGGTGATGGCGTTCATCGGACTGCCGTGGCCGAGGAACAGGGCCGGCATGCGTGCGCCCATGGCTTACTCCTGTGAGGTCCTGCCGACAGTCTAGCGCCGGGGCCGGAGGCCGTCAGCCACGCGCCTGCAAATCACTGTTGCGGGAATCAGGCCATGGCGCGGCGCAGATACTCGCGCACCGCGGCGCGATCGCCGCGGAACACCACGCGCGCCGCCTTCTGCTCCAACTGGTAGGCGTACATCGGATCGTAGTAATCCACCAGCAGCTCGCGGATCCACAGCATATGCCGCTCCGGATGGCCTTTCCGGTGCGCCACCAGCGCCGAGGCCAGCTGCGTGGCCAGCTGCGCGTGACGCAGGCCGCCGAGCCGGCGGCTCAGGTTCGCCAAGGACTGCTGCAGCTCCTCGGCGAAGGCGTCGAAGCCCGGCGCCTCGCCGAGCGCATCCTGCCAATCCCGCAGGTTGCGCAGGATGTAATTGAGATGGGTATGCCGCACGCGCTCCTCGAGCGGCACCTCCAGCACCACCACCGGCGCGGTCAAGGTGCGTTGACGAAGCTCCTCCGGCACCGCGACGCGGCCGATCAGCCGGCTCTCGTCTTCCAGCAGCAGAGGTGCAGCGCCATGCGCCTGCCGGTTGCGCAGCAGGGCGACCGACAGCGCGTTCTCGAAACCGATTTGGCTCGGCTGGCCGCCGACGCGCTTGCCGAACGCGCTGCCGCGGTGGTTGGCCAGGCCTTCCAGGTCGATGGCGCCGGGCATCTCGGCCAGCAGATCGGTCTTGGCGCAGCCGGTCTGGCCGGACAGCACCAGGAACCGGCGTTCGCGGCTCTGCGCCGCCAGGTTCTCGAGCAGGAAGCGGCGCATGGCCTTGTAGCCGCCGATGACGCGCGGATACGGCACGCCGGCCTCGGCCAACCACTGCTGGGCGATGCGCGAGCGCAGACCGCCGCGGAAGCAGTACAGGTAGCCGTCGGGATGCGCCTCGGCGAATTCGCGCCAGGCGCGCACGCGCGCGGCCTTGACCTCGCCGGCGACCAGTTCATGGCCCAGCGCGATGGCGGCCTGCTGGCCCGCATGCTTGTAACGGGTGCCGACCTGCGCGCGCTCGGCGTCGGTCATCAGCGGCAGATTGACCGCGCCGGGAAACGCGCCCTGCGCGAACTCGACCGGCGCGCGGGTGTCGATCAGCGGCGCGCCGGACAGCAGCAGCGTGGCGAAATCGGCGCTGTCCGGGCGGTTCAACGCAGGCGCACCCATGGCCCGTCGGTGCGCGGCAGCAGCTGGCCGATGCGATGCGGCACGACGCCGGCCTCGGCCAACACCGCTTCCAGTTCCGCCGCGGCGTCCGGCCGCACCGCCACCAGCAGGCCGCCGCTGGTCTGCGGATCGCACAGCACGCTCTGTTGCAGGGCGTCCAAAGCGCCGAGCTTATGGCCGTAACTGGCGAAATTACGCGCGGTACCGCCCGGCACGCAGCCCATCGCCACATATTCGGCGACCGGCTCCAGCACCGGCACCGCGGCGAAATCGATCTCCGCTTCGACGCCGCTGCCCTCGCACATCTCCAGCAGATGGCCCATCAGCGCGAAGCCGGTGACGTCGGTCATCGCGGTCACGCCCGGCAAGCCGCCCAGACGGGTACCGACCGCATTCAGCCGGCACATCACCTCGATCGCCAGCCCTTCGTGCTCCGGCCGCAGTTTTTTCTGCTTCTGGGCGGTGGTCAGCACGCCCACGCCCAGCGGTTTGGTCAGATACAACAGACAGCCGGCTTCGGCCGTGTTGTTCTGCTTCAGACGGGTTTTGGCCACTTGACCGGTCACCGCCAGGCCGAAGATCGGTTCGGGCGAATCGATGCTGTGGCCGCCGGCCAGCGCGATGCCGGCATCGGCGCAGACCTGCCGGCCGCCGTCGACCACGCGCTGCGCGACCTCGGGCGGCAGCAGATTGACCGGCCAGCCGAGGATGGCGATCGCCATCAGCGGTGTGCCGCCCATGGCGTAGATGTCGCTGATGGCGTTGGTCGCGGCGATGCGGCCGAAGTCGAACGGATCGTCGGCGATCGGCATGAAGAAGTCGGTGGTGCTGAGGATGATCTGGCCGCCGCCGATGTCGAAGGCGGCGGCGTCGTCCTTGCTGCTGTGCCCGACCAGCAGGCGCGGGTCGGTCTTCAGGTCGAGCTTGGAGGCCAGGATGGTGTCCAGCACCTGCGGCGAGATCTTGCAGCCGCAGCCGGCGCCGTGGCTGTATTCGGTGAGGCGGATCGGGGCGTTTTCCATGCTGTCATGATAGCAAAGCGCCGGCGGCCGGGCGGAATCAGTCGCGCGCGGTCCGCTCCAGCTGTTCGCGTTTGGCAGCCACGTCCTCTTCGGTGTCGGCATACGCCTCGGCGATGGCGATGATTTCCGATTCGACCACAAAGAAGGCGTCCAACACGTCGGGATCGAAGTGGCTGCCGTAGCCCTGGCGCATGATCTCTACGGCCTGCGCATGGGGCATCGGCTCCTTGTACACGCGCCGGCTGATCAGCGCGTCGTACACGTCGGCCACCGCCATCAGGCGGGCCGAAAGCGGGATGGCCTCGCCTTGCAGACCCTGTGGATAGCCGCTGCCGTCCCATTTCTCCTGATGCGACAGCGCGATCTCCTTGGCATGGCGCAGGAAGCCGACATCGATGCCCAATTCCTGCTCGGTGTGCACGATGGCCTCGTAGCCGAGCGTGGTGTGGGTCTTCATGATCTCGAACTCCTCGGGCGTCAGCCGGCCGGGCTTCAGCAGGATGCGGTCCGGGATGCCGATTTTGCCGATGTCGTGCAAGGGCGCGGACTTGACCATGCTCTCGATCTCGGCCGGGCTCAGTGCTGCGGCGAAACGGGGATCTTCGCTGAGCTTCTCGGCCAAGGTCTTCACATACAGCTGGGTGCGCCGGATGTGCTTGCCGGTCTCCTGGTCACGGGTCTCGGCCAAGGAGGTCACCACTTGGATGGTCACTTCCTGCACTGCCTCGACCTCACGGGTCCGCCGCTGCACCTCGGCCTCCAGATAAGCGTTCTGGTCGCGCAAGAAATCGGAGGCCTTCTTCAGGGTCAGGTGGTTCTGGACCCGCATCAGGAAGATCGGCGCACTGATCGGCTTGGTGATGTAGTCGACCGCGCCGAGCTCCAAACCGTGCTTCTCGTCCTCGGTTTCGGCCTTGGCGGTCAGGAAGATGACCGGGATGTGCGCGGTCTCCGGGTCGGCCTTCAGCCGCTCGCAGACGGTGTAGCCGTCCAGGTCCGGCATCATGATGTCGAGCAGAATCAGGTCCGGCAGGGTGGTTTTGGCCAATGCCAAGCCGCGCACGCCGCCATTGGCGACCTTGACCCGATACCGGTCCTTCAGCAGCGTGCTCATCAGCATCAGGTTCTCGGGCGCGTCATCGACCACCAGGATCGCGGCTTGCTCTGTGGTTCTGTCATCCATGGTCAATGTCTCTTGTGATGGATCATGGCTTGTTTGATTTCGGTCAGCGCTAATTCAAAATCGAAGGACTCGACGGCTTCACGGATGGCTTCGAATTCCTGCGGCCATTCGCTCTTGAAGACGCCGGCATGGGTGTGGAAGAAGTCCAAGCTGGCGGCATCGGCGTCGGACAGCATCTCGGCCAGACGGTTGATGGACCTCGATGCCGCATCCGGATCATGCGCCGGCGCATCATGGCGCTCCGCATCGCTAGCGGTGCCGGAACCGGCATCCTGCAGGTATTCCCGGACCGCTGCCATGACCGCATCCAGCCGCACGGCCATATCCGACAGGCAGGCGGGAAAATCCCCGCCGGTATCGCCGGCACGGATGCGCGACTCGACTTTTTCGCAAGCCTTCTGCAGGCCGACGGCGCCGATATTGCCGCTGAGCCCTTTCAGGGTGTGTGCGGTACGCTGGGCCGTATCGGAATCGCCGGCCTCCAGCGCGCGGCGGATCTGGACGGCCGCATCCGCCTGGCGATCCCGGAACTGGCCGAGGATACTCAGATAAAGCGCGGTTTTGCCGGCCATGCGCGCCAGCCCCAAGGCCGTGTCCAGGTCCGGTGTGCCGGCCTCCGTGACCGCAGATGGCTGTGGCGGCTCCATCGATGCGGGTGCGGACGGCGAATCGCCGGTCATGGATGCGGCGGCTCCCGCCGACGGCGCAAGCCAGCGGCTCAGGATGCGCCACATCAGTGCAGGATCGATGGGCTTGGCCATGTAGTCGTTCATGCCGGCGTCCAGACAGGCGTCGCGGTCGCTGGACATGGCGTTGGCGGTCATCGCCACGATCGGCAGGTTGGCGAAATCCGGATTTTTGCGGATCTCGCGGGTGGCGGTCAGTCCGTCCATCACCGGCATCTGCATGTCCATCAGCACCAGGTCGTAGCGGAACTGGCCGAGTTTGTGCAAGGCTACGGCGCCGTTCTCGGCGATGTCGACCACCAGGCCCTGGTCCTCGAGCAGGTCGCGGGCGATCTCCTGGTTGATGTCGTTATCCTCGACCAGCAGCACGATCTTGCCGCGCAGGCCGTCCATGGTCGGGGTCGGGGTCGGAATCGGGAGTCTGGCCGGCATCGTGGCATCCGGCCTGGGCTGGCGGCCGAACAAACGGGCGACGGCATCGAACAGCGTCGAGGCGCTGACCGGTTTGATCAGCACTTCGTCGATGCCTTCCTGGCCGCTGGCGTCCAGCACCTCCTGGCGGTCGAAGGCGGTGACGATGGCGATCTTCGGCCCCGGCGCCGGAGCGAGCGCGCGGATCCGGCGGGCGGTCTCGATGCCGTCCATCGCCGGCATCTGCCAGTCGGTCAACACCACATCATAGGGCTCGCCGCGGCCGGCGGCGGCCGATACCGCCTCGATCGCAGCCTGTCCGGAGACGGCCTGGTCGACCTTGAACGACATCGACAGCAGCAGATCGCTCAGCACGGTACGCGCGTACTCGTTGTCATCCACCACCAGGATCCGGCGTCCGCGCAGATCCGGCTCCGGCAGCAGCATCCGCCGGCGCTTGGCCGAACGGCCGAGGCGGAGCGTGAACCAGAACCGGGAACCCTTGCCCGGCTCGGACTCGACCCCGATGCGGCCGCCCATCAGTTCGGTCAGTTGCTTGGAGATGGCCAACCCCAGGCCGGTGCCGCCGAAACGGCGGGTGGTCGAACCGTCGGCCTGCTGGAAGGCTTGGAACAGCTTGCCGATTTGCTCCTGGCTCAAACCGATGCCGGTATCGGCGACCGTGAGCTTCAGTTCGATGCCGTCCGGGGTATCGCCCAGCTTGCGTATGATGACGCTGATTTCCCCGGCCTCAGTGAACTTGACCGCGTTGCTGAGCAGGTTGATCAGCACCTGGCCGATGCGCAGCGGGTCGCCGACCAGATTGCCGGGTACCGAGGCCTCGACGTCGAACACCAGCTCCAGTCCCTTCTCCTTGGCCTTCTCGCGCACCAGGCCGGACACGTCGCTGAGCACGGCGTCGAGCTCGAAATCGATGTGCTCCAGGGTCAGCCGACCGGCCTCGATCTTGGAGAAATCGAGGATGTCGTTGATCAGGCCGAGCAGATGGCGGCCGGAGGCCTGGATCTTGTGGATGTACTCGCGTTGGCGCTCGTCCAGGCCGGTCTTCAGCACCAAGTGGGTCAGACCGGTGATGGCGTGCATCGGCGTACGGATCTCGTGGCTCATGTTGGCCAGGAAATCGGACTTCACCCGTGCGGCCTCGAGCGCGGCGTTCTTGGCCGACTCCAGCAGGCGCTCGGCCTCCTTGGCGACGGTAAGGTCCCGGTAGATGGCGAGATAGCCGAGCAGGTTGCCGCCGGTGTCACGTAGCGCGGTCATGGTGCGCAGGGTCGGGATCTTGCGCCCGTCCTTGGCGACGTAGGTCCACTCCCGGATGTCGACGACGTCCTCTCCTGCCATGTGCACTAGGGCCTTGAATCCGACCTGGCCGCTGGTATCGGACTCGGCGACCAGCTCATCGATGTCGTGGAACGCCTCCGGGCTCATCCGGCCGACCACTTCCGCCGCCGAATAGCCCAGCATGCGCTCGGCGGCCGGGTTGAACACCTGGATGGTGCCCTCGACGTTGGTGGCGACGATCGGCTCGCCGGCGTTGGCGATGATCGAGCGCGCCATCGCCGACTCCCGCCAAAGCTGCTCGCGCAGCTCGGTTTCGGTCTTGGCGCGCTGCTCCAGTAGGGCGGCCTGTTCGCGCAGCTGCTGCTCGATTCGCAGCCGGTCGCCGATGTCGCTGAACAGCATGACCCGGTTCACCAACCGGTCGCGCTCGTCGAAGATGTCATTGGCGTGCACCAGACACAATACGTGGCTTCCGTCGGCGCGAGTGAAGGAGGTCTCGAACGCGGCGCTGCCGGACGAACGTCCGATTTCCGCCATCGACATCAGCTCCGCCAGCGGCACGCCGCGCAGCCCTTCGGGCCGAGAAAAAAGCCGCTTGGCCGCCTCGTTGCAGTCCTCCACCACGCCGCGCGCGTTCAGCAGCAGGAAGGCCTCGCTGGTCGCCGACAGGATCGAGCGGATGCGCTCCTGCGTGGCCAGCAGACGCTGGCCGAGAAACCCGAACAGCATGCCGACAAGTATCAAGGCGGCGGTGACGATGCTGATGACCAGGGACAGGTGATACGGGTCGGCATAGTCGCGCAGGGCGCCGCGCGGCATCCCGGCATCGATGAAGGACGCTGCCTCCATCGCGATGTAATGCATCGCCGAAATGGCGCTGCCCAACACCAGACCGGCGACCAGCGACGACAGCCAGCCGGACCGGCCGCCGCTACGGCGGATGATCCAGGCTCGGACGAAGACCGAAACGGCCGCCAGCACGAACGCGGCCAGCAGCGACAGCAGGAACAGGCGGATGTCGTAGCGGATGATGCCGTCGATGCGCATGGCCGCCATGCCGGTGTAATGCATGCCGCCGACGCCGAGCGCGATGACCAGCGAACCCAGCAACAGCCGGCCCGGACCGGCATTCTTCCGTGCGCCGATGCTCAGCGCGACGCCGGCGGCCAGAACGCCCGGCAGCATCGACAGGGCGGTCAGCCAAGGGCTATAGGTGGTACCGCATTCCAGCCGGTAGGCCATCATGCCGATGAAATGCATCGACCAGATGCCGACCCCGAGGATGATGGCCGCGAACGGCAGCCAGATCCGGCGGTGCCCGCGGAGGGCGAAACGACCGGCCATCTCGAACGCGAAGAAAGAGGCGGAGACCGCAATCAGCACCGAGAGGATGACATAACCGGGCTCGTATTGGCCGTCGAACACCGGCAGGCCCCGGGTGCTCTCGTTCAGGAAATAGTTCCGGACCCACTCCATGCCGTTCCCTTTCGGTTTTGCGACGCAGTTGACGATTTCTCCTGTTTCCGACTATACAGCAATCGAAAAGCCCGGTGCGTGAAGGTCAGGCGTGACAGCCGCACGGACATGACCAATGGCACGCGAACCGACGTGGTCTGGGCGGCAAAATATGGCTTCCGATTTCCCGAGCCTATGCATGAACGCACTGCCCCCGACCCTTGCCCTCGGCCTGTTGGCCTGCGGTCTGTCGACCGCTCTGTCCGCACAGCCCCTTCCCGCCACAGCGGTCCCGCGCGTGCAGGGCGCGATGCAGGCCGACGGCGTGTTGGACGAGCCGTTCTGGCAACAGGCCGCGGCCGGCGAACTGCCGTATGAAATCAGCCCGGGCGAAAGCATCCCGGCATCGGTACGCACCACGGTGCTGATCGCCGATTCCGGCAAGAGCCTGCGCATCGCGTTCAAGGCCATGGACCCGGACGTGTCGAAGATCGTCGCGCCGCTGCGCGACCGCGACAGCGCCTACTCGGACGACTTCGTCGGCCTGCGCCTGGACAGCTTCGACACCCAGCAGCGCGCCTACCAGTTCTTCGTCAGCGCCCGCGGCGCGCAGATGGACCTGACCTACGACGAATCCAACAAGGACGAGGACGACTCCTGGGACGCGATCTGGGATTCCGGCGCCGTCATCGGCGACGACGGCTACACGGTGGAGATGGAAATCCCCTACGCCAGCCTGAAGTTCAAGCACGGCACCGTCGACCAGCAATGGAGCGTGCAGTTCCTGCGCATCCGCCCGCGCGAACACCGCTTCACCTATTCCAGCAACCCCGACGACCGCAACGAGAAATGCGACCTGTGCCAGCAGAACAAACTGACCGGCTTCGCGCACGCCGATCCCGGCCGCGGCATGCTGCTCAATCCGACCCTGACCGCCGGCTACGGCCAGTTCCGCGACCAACCGGGCCAGCCGTTCGCCAGCAACGGCACCGACGTCGATTTCGGGCTCGACCTGAGCTGGGCGCCCTCGCCCAGCAACAACCTGAGCCTGACCTACAACCCCGATTTCTCGCAGATCGAGATCGACGGCGCGCAGCTGGCGGTGAACACCAGCTTCGCCCTGTTCTTTCCGGAGAAGCGGCCGTTCTTCCTGGAAAGCGCCGACTTCTTCAACAGCCCGACCCAGCTGGTCTATACCCGCAACATCGCCGACCCGGACTACGGCATCCGCGCCACCGGGCGGCAAGGCGACCAAACCTACGGCCTGTTCGGCGCCGATGACGTGATCACCAACGTGCTGCGGCCCGGCCCCTACGGCTCGCGCTTCGGCAGCATCGAAGGCGGCTCCACCGACTGGGTCGGCACCTACCGCTACAGCCTGGACAGCACCTCGTCCGTGGGCGGTCTGGTGACGCAGCGCAGCGGCGAGGGTTACCACAATACCCTGGTCGACCTGGACGGCCGCTGGCAACGCGGCGCGCACACGGTGCTGGCGCAATTCATGCACTCCGACACCGAGGATCCGCTCGGCTATTCGGCCACGCCGTTCACCGGCAACGCGTTCCTGCTGAACTACGAGTACCAGGACCGCCAGAAATCGTTCAACATCGGCAAGCGCCGCCATGACCCGGGTTTCCGGGCTGACATGGGCTTCGTCGGCCAGGTCGATTACGAACGCTGGGTGGTCGGCGGCAGTTACCGCTGGTATCCGCAGGACAGCTTCTTCAGCCAGATCCGCGTCAACGGCGACTGGGACATCACGCACCAGGTCAGCGTCGAGCGCCTGATGGAACGCGAGATCGAGGGTTATCTGAGCGCGCGGGGCCGGATACAGAGCTATATGGAGCTCGGCGGCCTGAGCCGCCGCCGGTTCTGGCGTGGGACCTACTACGACGAAAGCCACCTCAGCTTCTACGGCGAGGCCACACCCTACAAGGCCTGGAAATACTCGCTGTACCTGCGCGACGGCGACCAGATCGATTTCCGCAACGACGCCCTGGGCCGCATCCGCAGCCTGGAGGCGGGCGTCAGCGGCAGCTTCGCCGAACGCGGCAGCCTGCAATTGAATTACATCGACGAAGCGCTGCGCCGCGACGGCGGCACGGTCTATCACGCCCGTCTGCTCGACACCCGGCTGTCCTGGCAGTTCAACCTGCGCCAGCGCCTGCGGCTGGCGGTGCAGACCGGCCGCACCGACTTCGATACGCTGCTGAACCCGGGCATGGACGACAGCGAGCTGTCGGACATCGGCACGCAGCTGGTGTACTCCTACAAGATCGATCCGCGCACGGTGTTCTTCGCCGGCTACAGCGACAGCTATGTCGGCAGCGACAGCGTGGACAGCTTCCAGACCGGGCGCTCGCTGTTCCTGAAGCTCGGCTACGCCTGGCAGCCTTGACCGCGGCGGCCGTGCCGCCGCGTTCAGCCATTGTCATGCCAAAGTCATGACGGTTCGGCGATAATGGCGGACGCAATCCCGC
Source organism: Arenimonas sp. (assembly GCA_041913425.1). Taxonomy (GTDB): domain Bacteria; phylum Pseudomonadota; class Gammaproteobacteria; order Xanthomonadales; family Xanthomonadaceae; genus Arenimonas. The sequence continues at coordinate 17,462 of JAYSFF010000013.1, forward strand.
GCAACGAGTACCGCCATGAACCTGCTCCGTCCCGCCCTCGCCGCCGCCCTGCTGGGCCTGGCCTCCCCGCAACTGTTGGCCTGGGGCCAGACCGGCCACCGCGCCGTGGCCCTGGTCGCCGAGCGCCACATGTCGCCCGAGGCGGTACGCAAGGCCGAAGCCCTGCTCGACGGCCAGAGCCTGGCGCAGGCCTCGACCTGGGCCGACGAGATCCGTTCCGATCCCAAGACCTACGGCTATTCGTTTCCCTGGCACTACACCACCTGGAACGACGAAGACGAAGCCTTCCACGCCGGCCATGAAGACAAGGACAGCGGTTTCCTGCTCAGCCAGGTCGACCGTCAGCTCGCGATCCTGAAGGACGTCAAGGCATCGAAGGCCGAGAAGGCGCAGGCGCTGAAGTTCGCGGTGCATCTGGTCGGCGACCTGCACCAGCCGATGCACGTCGGTGGCGGCGGCGACCAGGGCGGCAATTTCTGCAAGGTCACCTGGCACGGCAAGACCAGCAACCTGCATTCGGTCTGGGACGGCGACATCATCGGCCAGACCGAGCTGAGCTATACCGAGCTGGCCGATTTCGCCTCGGCCGGCCGCGGCGCGGCGCAGACCAAGGCCTGGCAGGCCGGCACGCCGCGCGACTGGGCGGCGGAGTCGCGCAAGCTACGCGCCGCCGCCTATCCGCCGGAGGTCGTGTCGCCGACCGTACCGGTCAGCCGGCTGACCTACTGCGAGCGCAACGTGGCGCCGGAAGCGATGCCGAAACTGGGCTACGAATACAGCTACCGTTTCCTGCCGGTGGTGTACGACCGCATCTATCTCGGCGGCGTGCGTCTGGCCCGCCTGCTGGAACAGGCGCTGTAAGCCGGATCAGTCCGCCAGCGTCTCGGCGAACAACGCCAAGGTGCGCGACCAGGCCAGCCGGGCCGACGCTTCATCGTAACGCCCGGCATTGGTGTCGTTGTGGAAAGCGTGCTGCCTGCCTTCGTACAGATAGCTCTGATAGCGCACGCCCGCCGCCTTCATCGCGCTCTCGAAGGCCTCGCGGCCGGCATTGATGCGCTCGTCGACGCCGGCGTAATGCAGCTGCATGCGGGCTTTGATCTGCGGCACCAACAGCAGCTCGGGCACCATGCCGTAGAAGCAGACCGCGGCATCCAGATCCGGCGCGAACACCGCCAGCTGGTTCACCATCGCGCCGCCCCAGCAGAAACCGACGGCGCCCAGCCGGCCATTGCTGCCGGATAGCGATTTGAGGAACGCCAACGCGGCCAAGCCGTTCTCGGCGGCATCGGCGCGGTCGAGTTTGGCGAACAGGGCGCGCGCCGCGTCTTCATCGGCCGGCGTGCCGCCGAGCGGACTCAGGAAATCCAGCGCCAAGGCGTTGTAGCCGGCCAGCGCGACCCGGCGCGCGACGTCGCGGATGTGCGGATTCAGGCCGCGGTTCTCGTGGATGACCAGCACCGAACCGCGCCGACCGCCGGCTTTCGGCCGGCTGAGATAGCCTTTCAGCGCGCCGTTCGGACCGTCGAACGCCACGTCTTCGGACACCAGGCGCCGGTCATCCGACGCCACCAGGGCGGCCTGCGCGTAATTGTTCTCCAGCACCGGCAGCAGCGCGTAAGCTGCGGCGGTGCCGCCGGCGAGCGTGCTCAGCCGTTTCAGGAAGTCGCGCCGGTCAGCGGCGCGTGGGTGTACTCGTCGTACAGGTCGATGATCGGTTGCGGCAGCGCCGGCTGGTCGTGGCTCATGACTGCTCCCCTCGTTTGAACCGCTCCAGTATGGCGGGATCGACGGAGCGGATGTGAAGATCGCGTTGCGGGAACGGGATTTCGATGCCGGCATCGCGCAGCGCGTCGTGGATGGCGACCGCCATCGCGCTGCGCACGAACACGGCGTCGTCGTAGTTGTCGGTCCAGGCGCGCACGCTGAACTCCAGCGCGCTCTGGCCGAAGCCGCTGAACACCACGGTCGGCGCCGGATTTCGGGCGATGCCGGGGGTGCGCGCGGCGACCGCTTCGAGGATTTCCAGCACCCGCCTGGGATCGCTGCCGTAGGCCGCGCCGACCGGGATGTCGATGCGGCGCTTGTCGCTGCTGAGCGTCCAGTTGACCATCTTCTCCGAAAGCAGCATGCCGTTCGGCACGATCACGTCGGCGCCCTCGAAGGTGGTCAGCGTGGTGGCGCGCATGCCGATCTCGCGCACCTTGCCGATGGTGCCGGACACTTCCGCGATGTCGCCCGGCTGCACCGGACGCTCGACCATCAGGATCAGGCCGGATACGAAGTTCTTGACCACGTCCTGCAGGCCCAGGCCGATGCCGACGCTGAGCGCGCCGAGCACGATGGCCAGCTGCGAGATGTGGAAGCCGGCCGCCGCCAGCGCCAGCAGCAGGCCGAGGATCAGCAGCGCGTAATACGACAGCGAGGACACGCTGTTGGCCACGCCGCGCGGCAACGCCATGTTCGGCAGGATGTCCTCCGACAGCACGCCGCGCAGGGTACGGGCCAGCCAGAACGACAGGTACACCGAAACCCCGAACAGCACGATGCCGCCGAAGGTGACCGACAGGCTGCCGTAGCCGATGGCGAACGCCGAGACGGTCTTGACCCATTCCAGCAGGGGCCGCAGCAGGCGGAAACCGTCCAGTGTGCCGAACAGCCAGGACAGCACCAAAGCCAGGTTGAACAGCCGCGACACCACCGGCACCAGGCCGCCGGCATGCTGGGTGTGCGACTTCAGCCGTTCCATGGTCGAACGCAGCAACAGGCGGGTGAACGCCCGCACCACGGTGCCGACCGCGAACAGGAACAGGCCGAGGTAGGCGCTGTTCAGCGTGGCGTCGGTGAGCATCGCCGCCAGGGTGACGTTGCCGGCCAGATTGGCGGCGATGGCGAGCGCCATCACGCCGATGCCGAGCGCGGCCATCGCGCGCAGGCCCTGCAGCAGGCGCGAGGGTTGCGTCCGCAGGCGCTGCACGCTGCGGTACAGCAGCCAGGCCAGGGCCGCCAGCATCAGCACGTCGTTGGCCAACAGCACCAGGCGGAACAGCAGCGGCTGGTTGGCCACCGCCTGGCCGAACAGGTTGACGAGGAAGAACACCGCGGTCAGGTACATCCAATACCCGACATGCTCGAGCAGGCGCTTGGGCTGCAGGCGCATCACCGGCAGCCAGGCCACGATCAGCAGCAGTTGCAGACGCAGCGCAGGGCCGTCGATCTGCAGCAGCAAAAGGCCCAGGATGCTGAGCAGCAGCCAGGCCGATACCGGCCGGGTCAGGGTCTTGCGGTAATCCTCGAGCGGCGCGCTTCCGGCCAGCATCAGCTTGGCCTGGCGCGACAGCCACAGGAACAGCGGCAGCAACAGCAGCGACAGGGCCAGGAAGGCATTCGTGCGCTCGCGCGTGACCCGGTCGTATTCCTGCATGAACGCCAGCTCGGCCTTGAGGCCGTTGCCGAACGCATCGCCGTCGGTCCCGGTCGCGGACGGTTCGGCCAAGGCCGCATGCAACGGCTCGGAATCGAAACGCCACAGACCGCGGTCGATGGCGGCGATCCGGCCACGCACGTCGCGCAGGCCGCGCGCCACGCGGCTCTGCAGCACGCCGGCCTCGTACCCGGAGTCGAGCAGTTGCGAGAGCGGCGCCGACACCGCGCGCTCGCCCTGCCCGAACTGCGCCAGCAGGTCGTCGATCCGGCGCTGCATGGCCGGCACCAGCAGCTCGCCGGAACCGCCGCGCGTGCGCGACCAGAGCTCGCGCATTTGCGCCAGCTGCGCCGCGTCTTCCGACAGCGGCTTGGCCGCCGCCTGCAGATCATCCTGCCAGGCCGCCAGCTCGCGGTCGAGGAACAGCAGATGGCGCTCCAACGCGACCAGGCCGGAAATCGGCAAGGCGCGCAGATTGCCCGGCGAGGTCTTGCGGATCAGCGTATCGGCGTTGCGCCGGATGGTCGCCAGCTCGTCCCGGCGCGCGGCCTGGCTGCCGACCGCGGCGCTGCGCTCGATGATGTCCTGCAACAGGCGCTGGTCGCGTTCGATGCGCTGCGGAATCGCGGCGATGGCGATGGTCTCGGGCGCGGCCGGCGCCTCCTCGGCCGCCGGCGCGGTCTTCGGCGTCAGCCCGGGAATCTGCGCGGACGCGATCATCGGCCACAGCAGGAGCGGCAAGACGATTCGGCGCATGTCGGATACGGGCATGTCGGCGCTCCGGCTCAGGGTTGCAGAGGCTTGCGCGGCATCGGTTCGTCGCGCATCGCGGCCAGATAGGCCAGGCTCGCCACCACCACCGCCGACTGGCGCAGGTCTTCGGCCTGGATGTGGTCCAGTCCGTCCAGATGCGTGTGGTGCACGTGCGTGAAATAGTCGAGGTTGTCCTGCACGAACTGGAAGCCGGGAATGCCGACGCGGTCGAATGAGACGTGGTCGGTGCTGCCGGTGTTGCGGCTGGTGACCGTGCTCACGCCGATGTCGGCCAGCGGCGCGATCCACTGCCGGAACACCTCGGCCGCGGCCAGATTCTCCTGCGCGTAGATGCCGCGGATGCGGCCGCCGCCGTTGTCGTAGTTGAAGTAGGCCGAGACCTTGCCGTGCGCGGGCTTCAGTACCGGCGGCAGCGGATTTTCCTGCAGCGAGCGCGGCAGGTCCTTCAGCTTCGGATCGGCCGGCGCCGGCAGTTCGGCGAAATGCTTGCCGACGTACGCGGCCGAACCGAGCAGTCCCTGCTCCTCGGCGCTCCACAGCGCGATGCGGATGGTGCGCTTGGGCTTCAGGCCGGTCGCCTTCAGGATGCGCATCGCCTCCATCATCACCGCCACGCCGGCGGCGTTGTCGGCCGCACCGGTGCCGCCGTGCCAGGAATCCAGATGCGCGCCGATGATCACCACTTCGTCCTTCTTGCCGTGGCCCGGCAGTTCGGCCACGGTGTTGTGCGCCATGCGGTCGTCGTCGCTGGTGTAGCGCGCCTTGACGTCGAGCGTCAGCTTGACCGCCTCGCCTTTCTCCAGCAGGCGCAGCACCTGGTTGTAATGCTCGGTGATCAGGGTCAACGCCGGCACGCCGACCGGTTCGCCGGCCTTGCGCGAACCGCCGCCGGTGACGCGGATGATGCCGTTGTCCCACGAACTCAGGCTGACCGTGGCCAGCACGCCTTCTTCGGCCAGGAAGCGGTTGCTGTACTGCGTGAGCTCGCGCTGGCGCAGGAAGTCCTCGGCGTCGGTCTTGCGCTTGGCGGCGTCGGCCGGTTTCGGAATGGCGAAGGACTGTAGCTCCTTGAGCTTGTCTTCGTCATAGCGCACGAAGTCGGGCTTGTCGCTCGGTTTGATCTCGCGCGCGTCGCTGATGAACAGGATCTTGCCCTTGAGCTTGCCTTTGTACTTGTCGAGGTCGGCCTGGGTCTTGGCCACCAGCAGCATCGCCTCGCCGGTCACCGGGCCGTCGGTGCCCGGCGTCCAGGCCTTGGGCAAAGCGCTCAAGGTGAATTGCCGCGGCGCGGTCATGTGCACCGAAGCCGATTGGTATTCCCAGCCGCGGCCGAACGGGCCGAACGCTTCCAGACGGGCGTTGCTCAGGCCCCAATCGGCCAATTGCTTGCGCGTCCACTCGTTGGCGGCGTCCATCTGCGGCGAATTGGTCAGGCGCGGACCGATGCGTTCGGTCAGTGTGGTCACGGTGTCCATCACTTTGGAGTTGGTGAAGCCCTCCTGGCGGATGCGGCCCAGGGCGGCGTAGTCGATATGTTCGGCGGCGGACGCCGCGCCGGCCAGGCCGAGCAGCAGAAAAGCGGTCAGGGAACGGGTCATGACGATCGGAACTCTCTCTTCGTGGTTTTCGGGAAAGGTCTGCGCCCTCGCCCGATTATAGCCCGAGCCCCACCGCCGTCCGCATGCGTCGGCGCTTATCCAGCCGGTTTCAGAAGCTCCGGGAAGAACCGCGGCAGTTTCGCGGCTTTCGGCGCCGAAACGGCGCGGATGTAGGGTTGCTGCGGATTGCGCGCGGCGTAATCGCGATGATAGGCCTCGGCCGGATGGAACACATGGCCGGGCTCGATGGTGGTGGCGATCGGCGCCAGGAACGCGCCGGCTTCGGACAGCTGGCGGATGTAGGCTTCGGCGCAGGCCTGCTGCGCCATGTCCTGCGGGAAGATGGCCGAGCGGTACTGGCTGCCGATGTCGTTGCCCTGGCGGTTATGTTGCGTGGCGTCGTGCGCCACCGCGAAGAACACCCGCAACAGGGTGCCGAACGCGATGCGCGCCGGATCGTAGACGATGCGGATGGCCTCGGCATGCCCGGTGCTGCCGGTGCAGACCGCCTCGTAATTGGCGCGCAGGGCATGGCCGCCGGCGTAGCCCGGCTCGACCGACCGCACGCCCTCAAGCTGGCCGAATACCGCCTCGGTGCACCAGAAACAGCCGCCGGCCAGCACGGCCACGCCGCTGTCGGGTTCGGCCGCCAGCTCGGGTGCCGGTAGGCGGTCCGGCGGGATGGAAAGGTTCAGGCCGGGAATGGCGCACAGGTTCATGGACAGGTTCCGCTGGGGTTCACGCCATTTTGCCGGCTTTCGGTTATGGTGGCGTGAACACAGGAGAACGCGCATGTCCGACGCACTGGGCCCCGCCATTCCCGCTTCGCAGATCACCTCCGAAGCCGTCTATCGCCGCCGGCGCGAACTGATCGGCGCCGGATTGGCGAGCCCGTTGCTGGCCTTGGCCGGCTGCAGCGAGGCCAAGGCGCCCTTGGCGCCGAACCTGCCGAAAGACAGCCCGGATGGCTTCCGCACCGCGGACGTGCAGACCCGCTTCGCGGATGCGTCCTCGTACAACAACTTCTACGAATTCGGCACAGGCAAAGCCGACCCGGCCAGAACCGCGCACACGCTACGCACCAAACCCTGGATCGTGGTGGTCGGCGGCGAGGCCGAAATCACCGGCGGTTTCCATCTGGAGCACCTGCTCAAGGAGCAGACCGTCGAAGACCGCATCTACCGGCTGCGCTGCGTCGAGGGCTGGTCGATGGTCATTCCCTGGCAGGGCATTCCGCTGGCGGCCTTGCTGAAGCGTTTCAAGCCGACCTCCAAGGCCAAGTATGTGGCGTTCACCACGCTGGCCGACTACGGGCAGATGCCGGGCATGGCCTACAACAGCATCGACTGGCCCTACCGCGAAGGCCTGCGCATCGACGAGGCCATGCATCCGCTGAGCCTGCTGGCCACCGGCATGTACGGCAAGCCGCTGCCGAACCAGAACGGCGCGCCGCTGCGCCTGGTGGTGCCGTGGAAATACGGCTTCAAGAGCATCAAATCGATCGTGCGCATCGATTTCACCGAGAAGATGCCGCCGACCAGCTGGAACCGGTTGCAACCCGAGGAGTACGGCTTCTTCGCCAACGTCAATCCGGCCGTGGACCACCCGCGCTGGAGCCAGGCCACCGAGCGCCGCATCGCCGGCACCGAAAGCAAGCTGTTCGCCAAGCGCATCCCGACCCTGCCGTTCAACGGCTACGCCAAACAGGTGGCAAATCTATACAAAGGCATGGACCTGCGCCGGTGGTATTGAGCCGGATCGACTGGCGCTGGTTCGGGCTGAAGGCGCTGGCGCATGCGTTGGCGCTGCTGCCGGCAGCGTCGCTGTTCCGGCGCGCCTGGCACGACGGTCTCGGCGCCGATCCGGTGGCGGCGCTGACCCACGGCACCGGCGACTGGGCCCTGCGCCTGCTGCTGCTCGGGCTGGCGATGACGCCGCTGCGGCAAATCAGCGGGCGGCCATGGCCGATCCGCTTCCGCCGTCTGCTCGGCCTGTATGCGTTCTTCTACGCCAGCCTGCATCTGGCGGTGTATCTGCTGCTCGACCTCGGTAGTTACTGGACGCAGATCGGCGCCGACATCCTGAAACGGCCGTTCATCACCGTCGGTTTCGCGGCCTGGCTGCTGCTGGTGCCGCTGGCGCTGACCTCGACCCAAGGCATGATGCGGCGGCTGAAGAAGAACTGGCAACGGCTGCATCGGCTCGTGTACGCCATCGCCATGCTGGCGGTGCTGCATTTCTGGTGGCTGGTGAAATCGGATATCCGCGAACCGCTGCTGTATGCCGCCGTGTTGGCCGCGTTGCTGGGCTGGCGGGTATCCTATCGGCGGAAAGCCGCCGCCGCGACGGATGGAAAGCCAAGACCATGAGCGACATCGTCCTTTACCACAACCCGCGCTGCAGCAAATCGCGCGAGACCCTGGCGCTGATCCGCGCCGCCGGCATCGAACCGCGCGTGATCGAATACCTGGACGCGCCGCTTTCGCATTCGGAACTGGAGAGCCTGCTCACGGCCCTCGCGTTGCCGGTGAGCGCGCTGATGCGCACCGGCGACGCGCTGTATGCCGAACTCGGACTGGATGCGCCGGCCTGCACCGATGCCGAGCGTTTGGCGGCACTGGCGGCGCACCCGGCGCTGTTCAACCGGCCGGTCGCGGTCGGGCCCTTGGGCGCACGTGTATGCCGGCCGCCGGAGACGGTTCTGGAGATACTGCCTCCGGCAACCCGACCCGTTTGCCGGTAACCGATGGTAACAGCTTTGATTCGAAAGGAAAATCCGGAAAGCTGAAGGATTGGTTGCATCCAAGGCCTTTGCTATCCTAGACGCACTCGAAAACCGAAGCCGGCCAAGCGCCCGGACAATCACATAACCATAATCAATGCGGTATGCGTGGGGGCGCACCGGAGAAGGCAAACGACATGATCAAGGCACTTATCGAAATTTTCCGAAAATCCAACCCGCTCGAGCTGGCCAGGCAGGAGCTCGAAGATGCCCAGCGCGACCTGTTGCATTCACAAAGCAACCAGGAGTTCGCCCGCCGGATGACCGAGTACAACCAAGACCGGATCCGCCGACTGAGCAAATACATCGCCGACGCCGGCAAGGCCGCGGTCCAGGAGCCGGCCGCGGAAAGCGCCGGCAAGCACCTCAAAGGCATCCGGGTGATCGGCAAGCAGGTGAAGCCCGGCGACCTGACCGCCATCAACTGACGGCCGCCGCCCGGCTCAATAGCTCGGCAGCTCGTTCGGGCGCAGATTCCAGACCAGCACTTCGGCATCCGCGCCGTTGGCGAATTCCAGTTTCGCTTCACCCCGGATGCGCGCGCCGTCGCCGGCCGACAACCGGCGGCCGTTGATCTCCAGCGCACCGCGCGCGACATGCACGTAGGCGTAGCGCTGCGGCGCCAGCGCCAGTTCGGCCCGCTCGCCGCCGTCGAACAGGCCGGCATACACGCGCACGTCCTGGTAGACGTTGAGCGAGCCCTCGGCCGAATCCGGCGAGATGATCAGGCGCAGCCGGCCGCGCTTTCCGGCGGCGTCGAAATGCACCTGCTGGTAGCGCGGCGCCACGCCGCGCCGGTCCGGCACGATCCAGATCTGCAGCAGATGCACCGGCTCGGACGCGGAATGGTTGAACTCGCTGTGCTGGATGCCGGTGCCGGCGCTCATCATCTGCACATCGCCCGGGCGGATGACCGAACCGGTGCCCATCGAGTCCTTGTGTTCCAGCGCGCCGGACAGGATGTAGGTGAAGATCTCCATGTCGCGGTGCGGGTGGGTGCCGAAGCCCATGCCGGGCTGCACGATGTCGTCGTTGATCACCAGCAGGTCGGAAAAGCCCTGCTGCTTCGGATCGCGGTACTGGCCGAAGGAAAAGGTGTGCTTGGTGTCCAGCCAGCCGAAGTTGAAATGGCCGCGGTCGGCGGCGGCGCGGATGTCGATCATGGGATGCTCCTCCGGGTTGTGTGGACCCATCATCCGCCGGTTCCGGAATCTGATAAAGTGGGCGAAGTCCAAATGATTGTTCCATATCCGCAACAATGCTCAACAACCTGAACGACATCGCCCTGTTCGTGGCCGTGGTCAAGGCCAAGAGCTTCCGCAAAGCCGCGGACGTGCTGGATATGCCGACCTCGACCCTGTCGCGGCGGGTCAGCCATCTGGAAAAGAGCATCGGCATCCGCCTGCTGCACCGCACCACCCGCCAGATCGAGCTGACCGAGCTCGGCCGGACCTATTTCGAGCGCTGCCAAAGCATCATCGCCCAGGCCCAGAGCGCGCACGAGGAGCTCAGCCAGGCGGCGGAATCGCCGACCGGCCTGTTGCGGCTGTCAATGGTGGAGGAATTCGCGACCGACTACCTGGTTCCGCTGCTGCCCGAATTCCGCCGCCTGCATCCGGGCATCCGCTTCGAGCTGGACATCAACCCGCGCCGCGCCAACCTGATCGCCGATTCGGTCGATATCGCCTTCCGCATGGGCCAGATCACCGACTCCGGCCTGATCGCGCGCAAGCTGGCCATGTTCAAGGTCGGCCTGTACGCCTCGCCCGGCTACCTCAAGCGCGCGCCGAAACTGAAGACGCCGGCCGACCTGGAGCACCACGTCTGCCTGCAGCTGTCGGCGATGGACTTCCACCTGGCCAAGGGCGGACAGCGCGTCAGCCACAAGATCCGCAATCCGGCTTACGCCGCCAACAGCATGGGGCTGCTGAAAAGCCTGGTGCTGCGCGATGCCGGCATCGCCGTGCTGTCCGAACCGATGACGCGCGCGGCGGTGGCCGACGGCAGCCTGGTGCGCGTGCTGCCGGATTGGTGTCCGCCGGAAGTGCCGGTGTACGCCCTGACCGAGACCCGCCTGCTGCCGGCCAAGATCCGCGTCTTCCTCGATTTCCTCAGTACCAAACTCAACCCCTGACCCGAGAGCCGCCCCATGAAACCACTGCTTGCCGCCGTCCTGCTGTCGACCGCCGTTTCCGGCGTCCATGCCGCCACCGAATACACCGGCGACCGCATCGATGGCGTGCCCGTCATCAGCCGCTTGGATGTAGCCGACCTGGCGCCGGGCAAGATGCACCGCTTCTACCTGCAGGGCGCCGACAGCGGCATCGGCCAGCACTGGTACGTCCCGGTGATGGTGGCCAAGGGCGCCAAACCCGGCAAGGTGCTCGGCCTGCAGACCGGCGTGCACGGCGACGAGATCAACGGCACGCAGGTGGTGCATCGCCTGTTCGACCGCCTCGACCCGGCCGCGCTCAACGGCAGCGTGATCGCGGTGGTGGCCGCCAACAGCACCGGCATCCTGGCCAACAGCCGCTACTACCAGCTGCAGGGCGACAGCGGCGGCGGCATCGACTTCAACCGCATCTGGCCGGGCAAGGAAAAAGGCAACGCCGCCGAACAGCACGCCTGGCGTCTGTTCAACGGCGTCTGGAAGGGCAACAGCGACATCGTGGTCGACCTGCACACGCAGAGCACCGGCACCACCTATCCGGTGTACATCTACGCCGACTACCGCGTGGCCGGCGTCAAGGAGCTGGCCGAACTGGTGCCGGCCGACATGATCAAGGTCGACACCGGCGAACCGGCGGCGGCCGAACAGGCGTTCAACGACGCCGGCATGATCTCGATCACCCTGGAAGTGGGCGGCCCGAAGGTCTACCAGCCCGAGCTGATCGCCCGCAGCCTGACCGGCATCGACAACATGCTGAAGCACTACGGCCTGCTGGCCGGCAAGCCCGGCCGCACCGCCAAGGAACAGAAGACCTTCGTCGGCAACCAGACCCTCAGCGTCAAGGCCCGACAGGGCGGCTTCGCGGAAATCCTGGTCGCGCTCGGCCAGGACGTCAAAGCCGGCCAGGAACTGGCCGTGCAGCGCAACGGCTTCGGTGACATCGTGGCCCGCTACACCGCGCCGGAAGACGGCCGGGTCGCCTCGGTCGCCACCGATCCGGTGCGCGAACCGGGCAGCCTGCTGGTGCGCCTGATCCGCCACAACCCCGAAGCCTCCTGCCGCGAAGGCTGCTGAGGCACGCGCCGTGGCGTCCATCCTGTTCACCTGGGAGATCGGCGAAGGCTCCGGCCATATCGCGCCCTATCTGGCGGTGATCCGCGAGCTGGAGGCGCGCGGCCATCAGGTCAGCTTCGCCTGCAAGTACATCAGCCGCGCCTTCCCGCTGTTCGCCGGCACCGATGTGCGCTACCTGCAGGCGCCGTACGTGCAGAGCGCGCCGGCCGAACAGGCCTCGCCGATCGACAGCTTCGCCAAGATCCTGAACAACTGCGGCTACAGCAACGTGCCGCAGCTGGCCGGCATGATCCGGGCCTGGCGCAACCTGTTCGATCTGGTCAAGCCCGATCTGATCGTGGCCGACTACAGCCCGACCGCGGTGCTGGCCTCGCGCGAGTACGGCGTTCCGCGCCTGCAGATCGGCAACGGCTTCTTCCAGGTGCCTACCAAAGGCCGCATTCCCACCCTGGCCGAACTGCAGGGCCTGAAACACGACGATCCGGGCATCTTCGGTTTCCAGAACAAGATCCTCAGCCATATCAACGCCGCGTTGGAACTCAACGGCATGGCCAAGGTCGGTCTGTTCCAGGAGACCCAGCTGGCCGAACGCAAGCTGTTCACCACCTTCAAGGAGCTCGACCACTACCCGGAACGCGAACCGGTGGAATACATCGGGCCGCTGAACGCGGTGCGCGGCATCGAACCGGAATGGCCAGAGGGCGGCGGCGCCAAGGTGTTCGCCTACCTCAAGCCGTTCCCGACCCTGGGCCAGTTGTTCATGCAACTCAACCAGAACAAGCTGCGCACCCTGATCTATCCCGACGGCATCCCCGAAAAACTGATGCGCGAACACGCCTCGGCCACGCTGAAGTTCGTCGACAAGCCGCTGGACATGCCGCGCGTCGGCGAGACCGCGGACTTCGCCATCCACAACGGCAACCACGGCACCACCTGCGAACTGATGCTGGCCGGCCTGCCCTCGCTGGTGCTGCCGCTGCATGCCGAACAGGCCATCATGGGCCGGCATCTGCAGCTGATGGGCGCCGGCCTGTCCTATGTGGAAAAGACCGCCGACCAGTTCCATCAGGGCTTGAGTGCGCTATCGCGCGAAGCCGGCTACCGGCAGGCGGCGCAGGCCTTCGCCGGCAAATACCGCGATTTCGACCGCCAGCAGCCGGTACGCACCGTACTGGCCGCCATCGAGGAGCTGTTGGCCTAGGCGTCGAGCTCGGCCCAACGCGCGTAGGCCGCATCCAATTCGGCCTGGCATTGCGCCATGTCCCGGCCGTGCGCGGCAATCGCCTCGGCCGCCTGCTGGTAAAAACCGGCATCCTGCATGCGCCCGGTCAATTCCGCGAGACGCGTTTCCAGCTGCTCGATCTTCGCCGGCAGCTGTTCCAGTTCGCGCGCGTCCTTGTAGCTGAGCTTTTTCTTCGCCGGCACGGCGGCCTGCGGAACCGGATCCGCGGGCTTGCGCGCGGCTGGTACTGCTTGGGTGGCGGCAGGGCGTGAAGCCGCAGTACGGCTCTGGCGCATGGCGTCGCTGTAGCCGCCGACGTACTCGCCGATGCGGCCGCCGCCTTCCATCACCAGACAGGAGGTCGCCACCGCATCGATGAAGTCGCGGTCGTGGCTGACCAGCAGCAAGGTGCCCGGATAGCCGTCGAGCAGTTCCTCCAGCAGTTCCAGGGTCTCCACGTCCAGATCGTTGGTCGGCTCGTCCATCACCAGCAGGTTGGAAGGCTGCGCGAACAGCTTGGCCAGCAGCAGCCGGTTGCGCTCGCCGCCGGAAAGCCGGGTGATCGGCGCGCGCGCGCGCTCGGGGCTGAACAGGAAATCCTGCAGGTAGCCGAGCACGTGCTTGCGCGAACCGTTGATGTCGATGAACTCCTGTCCTTCGGACACGTTGTCGAGCGCGTTCCAGTCCTCGCGCAGGGTGTTGCGGTATTGGTCGAAATAGGCGATCTGCAGCTTGGTGCCCTGCTCGACCGAACCGGATTGCGGCGCCAGCTGGCCGAGCAGCAGCTTCAGCAGCGTCGACTTGCCGCTGCCGTTCGGACCGATCAGGGCGATGCGGTCTCCGCGCAGCACGCGCGTGGAGAAATCGCGCACCAGCAGCGCCGGGCCGAAGCCGAAGCTGACGTCCTTGACGTCGAACACGCGCTTGCCCGAGCTTTCGGCCTGGGCCGCCTGCATCTTGACGTTGCCGACCGCCTCGCGGCGCTGCGCGCGTTCGCGCCGCATCGCCTCCAGCCGGCGCACGCGGCCTTCGTCGCGGGTGCGGCGGGCCTTGATGCCCTGCCGGATCCAGACCTCCTCCTGCGCCAGGAATTTATCGAAGCGGGCCTTGTTGACCGCCTCGTCGTTCTGCCGCTCGGCCAGGCGGCGCTGGTAGTTGGCCCAGTCGCCCGGCCAGGAGGTGACCTGGCCGCGGTCGATCTCGACGATGCGGGTGGCCAGGTTCTTCAGGAAGCGCCGGTCGTGGGTGATGAATACCAGGCAGCCGTCCCATTGCAGCAGGTTCTTCTCCAGCCAGTCGATGGCCTCGATGTCGAGGTGGTTGGTCGGCTCGTCCAGCAGCAGCACGTCCGGCTGCGCCACCAGGGCGCGCGCCAGCAGCACGCGCCGCTTCATGCCGCCGGACAGGCCGGCGAAATCCAGCTCCGGGTCGAGCTGCATGCGCTCCAGTGTCTCGCCGACCTGTTGCTCCAGGCTCCAGCCGCCGCCGGCTTCGATGCGTTCCTGCACCGCCGCCAAGGCGTCGGCGTCAAACACGGCCTGGTGGCTGAGGTGGTGGTAGAGCGCGATGTCGGCGCCCAGATTGCCCAGTCCGGTGGCCACCACATCGAACACGCTGCCGTGCAGGTCGGCCGGCACTTCCTGCTCCAGGCGCGCGATTTTCGCGTCTCCACGCAGGATTTCGCCGTCGTCGGGCTGCAAGTCGCCGGCGATCAGCTTCAACAGGGTCGACTTGCCGGCGCCGTTGCGGCCGATCAGGGCGATGCGCTCGCCCTTGTCCAGCCCGAGCTCGACCTGTTCGAGCAAAAGCGGGCCGCCGACGCTGAAATCGACGCGGTTGAGGCTGATGAGGGGCATGTGCGGTCCGGATCGGGAAAGGCCTCTATTGTACCCGCGGCGGCGGCCGGGCCGGGCCGGCATGCGATAATGGCGCCATGCCCGACATCCTGCTGTCCACCCTGAACGCCCGCTACAGCCATGCCTCGCTCGGCCTGCGCTGCCTGCGCGCCAACCTCGGCGCCCTGCGGGAACGCTCGGCCATCCGCGAATTCGTCATCGGCCAGAAGACCGAGGAGCTGGCCGAGGCGATCCTGGCCGGCAATCCGCGCATTCTGGGCCTGGGCGTCTACATCTGGAACTGCGAGGAAAGCCTTAAGCTGGTGCTGATGCTGAAGGCCCTGCGGCCGGAGCTGGTGATCGTGCTGGGCGGGCCGGAGGTCAGTTACGAGACTGGCGAACAGGCCATCTGCGCCGCCGCCGACTACACCATCACCGGCTGGGGCGACATCAGCTTCGGCCAGCTGTGCGCGCAGATCCTGGCCGGCGAAGCGCCGGAAGGTCGCATCATCCCCGGCATCCAGGCCAAGCTCGAGGACCTGGCCTCGCCCTACGGCGAATACACCGAGGAGGACATCCGCCAGCGCCATCTGTACGTCGAGGCCTCGCGCGGCTGTCCGTTCAAATGCGAATTCTGCCTGTCGGCGCTCGACAAGACCGCTTGGCCGTTCCCGCTGGAGGCATTCCTGGCCGACCTGGAAATGCTGTGGCGCAAGGGCGCGCGCCAGTTCAAGTTCGTCGACCGCACCTTCAACCTGAAGGTCGACACCTCGCTGCGGATCATGGACTTCTTCCTCGGCAAGATCGCGGAGAATCCGGACGACCCGCCGTTCGCGCATTTCGAACTGGTGCCCGACCATCTGCCGGAAAAGCTGAAGGAGGCCATCGGGCGCTTCCCGGAAGGCACCCTGCAGTTCGAAATCGGCATCCAGACCTTCAACCCCGAGGTGCAGACGCTGATCTCGCGCCGGCAGAAGAACGAGGTCGCGCGCGACAACATCCTGTGGCTGGGCGAACACAGCGGCGCGCACCTGCACGTCGACCTGATCGCCGGCCTGCCCGGCGAGGACATCGACAGCTTCGCCGACGGCTTCGACCGGCTGGTGGCGCTGAAACCGCATGAAATCCAGTTCGGCATCCTGAAGCGCCTGCGCGGCGCGCCGATCGTCCGGCACACCGCGGACTTCGGCCTGCGTTTCAACCCCGCCCCGCCCTACAACATCCTGGCCACCGACCGCATCGGCTTCGGCCAGATGCAGGAACTGGCGCGCTTCTCGCGCTACTGGGACATCCTGGCCAACTCCGGGCGTTTCCCGCGCGGCCTGGCCCTGCTGCTCGGCGATTCGCCGTTCCGCCGCTTCCTGGCGTTCTCGGGCTGGCTATATGCGCGCACCGGCCAGACCCACGCGCTGGCGCACGAGCGCCTGGTGCATCTGCTGCACGAATATCTGATATCGGAGCTCGGCATGGCCGAGGCGGACGCCTCGGCCGCGCTGATCGCCGACTACCGCGGCACCGGCGGCCGCAGCCGCCTGCGCTTCGAGGACGGCGACGCCGAACTGCCGCCGCCGCGCCCGTCGCGGCGCAAGGGGCACACGCCCGAGCGCCAGAGCCGGCATCTGCGGGCATGAAAAAAGCCGGGCGATGCCCGGCTTTTTCCGTTACGGCGCGGTTCGATCAGAAGCGCTTGCCGAACATCACCGAGTACACCATCGGATCGACGTTGGCGGTGCCGATGTCGGCGCCGTTGAGCTTGACGTCGGCGTCGATGTCCATCCAGCGGGCGTCAACGGTCATGTCCCAGCTTTCCGAGACCTGGAAGCGCAGGCCGGCTTGGGCGGCCAGACCGAAGCTGTTGCCGATCGAAATGTTGTTGCCGGCCAGCGGAGCCTTTTCCTTCTCGCTGAAGGTCAGGGTGTAGTTCAGGCCGGCGCCTACGAACGGGCTGACCTTGCCTTCCGGATTGAAGTAGTACTGCACCGAGAAGGTCGGCGGCAGGTGCTTGAATTCGGCGACGGTGGTGCCGTCGAGCGCGACTTCGTGCTTGAACGGGGTGGCGGCCAGCACTTCGATGGCGACGTTCGGGTTGATGTGGTAACCGAAGCTCAGGCCGAGCTGGGTGTTGCTGTCGATGGTGGCGGCATCACCGGCGACGGTGCCGTTGTTCGACTTCGGATTGACGTTGGTCAGGCCGCCACGCACGAACCAGTCGGCGGCGGAAGCGGATTGGGCGGCGAAGCCGGCGAGCAGCAGGACGGCGAGAGTGGACTTCTTCATGATTTTTCTCCTTGGGTTGAAATCATGAAATCATTATCCGGCGTTAAGAAATCGTGATATTGACTCAAGTCAAATCGCCCGCCGGAAAACCGAAAAGACCCGGAAATCCGGGTCTTTTCAGCGGGTTGCAACACGCCAATAAAGCCGCTCAGGGCGATTGCTTGTACACGTCGCCGCCTTTCATCACGAATCCGACGTTCTCCAGCAAGGTCACGTCCTGGGTCGGATCGCCGGACACCGCCACGATGTCGGCGAAACGGCCGGCTTCGATGACGCCGACATCGCTGCGGCCCAAGGCCTCGGCGGCGTTGGCGGTGGCGCTCTGGATCGCCTGCGCAGGCGTCATGCCGTAACGCACCATCCAGCGGAACTGCTTGGCGTTGTCGCCATTCGGGTGCACGCCGGCGTCGGTGCCGTACACCATGCGCACGCCGGCGCGGTGCGCCTTGCGGAAGCCCTCGCGCTGCACGTCGGCCACTTCGCGATCCTTGCGCAGGTTGTCCTCCAGCACGCCGTTCTTGCGGCCTTCGGACTGCGTGTACTCGGTGTTGTAGATGTCCATCGACAGCCAGGTGCCGTGCTTCTTGGCCAAGGCGATGCCTTCGTCGTCGATCAGGCTGGCGTGTTCGATGGTGTCGACGCCGGCGCGGATGGCGTCCTTGATGCCGGCGGCGCCGTGCGCGTGCGCGGCCACCTTCAGGCCGTACATGTGGGCGTCGTCGACCACCGCCTTCATCTGCTCCAGGCTCATCTGCTGCTGGCCGGGCTCGGTGTTGCGCGAGAACACGCCGCCGGTGGCGCAGATCTTGATGACTTCGGCGCCGTACTTGCGCACGGTGCGCACCGATTTGCGCGCCTCGTCCGCGGAGTCGACGTTGAATGGGCTCTTCTGGTCCATCGACGGCGGGAAGAAGGTGGAATCGCAATGGCCGCCGGTGGCGCCGAAGGAGTGCGCGGCGGGCACGATACGCGGGCCCGGCACCTTGCCCTGGTCGATGGCCTGTTTCAGGCCGATGTCGTTCCAGTCGCCGGCGCCGACGTTGCGGATGGTGGTGAAGCCGGCCTGCAGCGTCTTCCAGGCGTTCGGCACCGAGATCATCGACCAGAAGCGGTCGCCGAACTGCAGCGAGGTGTAGCCGCCGTAGGACGGATCGGCGTCGATGTGCGTATGCATGTCGATCAGGCCCGGCAGCAGGGTCATGCCCTTGAGCTCGATTACGCGGTCGGCTGCCGGCAATGCGCCGCCGGACTGCACCGCCACGATGCGCTCGCCGCGCACGGTGACCACCGGATTGGCGACGATCCGGCCGGTGCGGCTGTCGAACAGGCGGTCGGCGACCAGCACGGTGGTGGCCGGGTTCTGTTGCGCCGACGCGGCGGCGGCGAGGAACGCCAACGCCAGGGCGGCGATCGGTTTGAGCGGACGGATCATTCGGAGCTCCGGGATGCGATGGAAAAACGGGATGTGACCCATTCTGCCATGCCCGCGGCCGCGGCTCAATCGGCCAGCGCCGTCCGGTTGCGGCCGTCATGCTTGGCGCGGTACAGCGCCGCATCGGCGCGCGCCAGCCACTGCTGGCAGCTCTCGCCCGGACGCAGGCCGGCCACGCCGAGCGAGACGGTGACCGCACCGGCCGGATCGCGCAATTCACGTTCGCAGGCGCGCCGGATCTTCTCGGCCAATTCACCGGCTTCGGCGGCGCCGGCGCCCTTCAGCAGCATCAGGAATTCCTCGCCGCCATATCGGTAGAAGCGGTCGATATGGCGGCTGTGGTCGCGCACCAAGCGGGCGAAGCCGCACAGCACGCCGTCGCCGGCGTCATGGCCGTGGCGGTCGTTGATGCGCTTGAAATGGTCGATGTCCATCAGCATCAGCGCCATCGGCGCACGCGTGCGGGCGAACTCCTCGACCGCCAGTCCGAGCTCGAGCTCCATGTTGCGCCGGTTGAACGCCCCGGTCAGCGGATCGACCGTGGCCAGATGCTTCAGCCGCGCGTGCTGCATCGCGTATTGGTCGGCGATGATGTAGCTGAGCAGGGCCAACAGCAGGCTGGTGGCCAGGAACGACCACATCTGCGCCGGGGTCTCGAAGCTGTGGCCGGTGACCGCCAGCAGGGCGATGATCAGCAGCGTGAACGCGGCGGCGAAGCGCAGGTTGGTGGTCAGGAAGAAATTGGCGACGATGGCCACGTACATCCAGAACACGCCGACCACGCCGAGCAGCTCCGAACTCATCATCGCGCCGAGGCCGCTGATGATCACCAGGAAACGGCCGGTGCGCTCGGTGCGCCCGGATTTCCAGCCGTATGCCACGACGCCGGCGATGATCGCCACCAGCACCGTGTCCAACACGCCGACCGCGGTGTTGCCGGTCAGGAAGCGGTAGACGGCGAACGGCGTGATCAACGCCGAGGAAAAGAATCCGAACAGCAGCACGATGGTGAGCTGGAAATCGGCCTGCAGGCGTTTCAGCATGTTTCCGCCCCCGTGGGCGGCCCGCACCGGGCGGTATCGCATGCCGCCGGGCCGCCCGTGCCGGTCATTTTTTCCTGAGCAGCCCGAACACGGTCAGCAGCAGCACGGCACCGAGCACCGCCGCCACGAAACGGGACAAGCCGGTTTCGGCGGTCCAGCCGAACACCCGGCCGATGTAGGTCGCGGTGAAGGCGCCGGCGATGCCGAGCAGGCTGGTCAT
>JAYSFF010000014.1:0-37144 GCA_041913425.1 Arenimonas sp.
CTTCTTGACGGCAGGCTTCTTGACGGCAGGCTTCTTGACGGCAGGCTTCTTGACGGCAGGCTTCTTGGCCGCGACCTTCTTCACGGGGGCTTTTTTGACCGGCGCCTTCTTGGCGACGGCTTTCTTGACCACGGCCTTTTTCACGGGCGCCTTGGCCTTCGCGACAGGCTTCTTGACGGGCTTGGCGGCGGCTTTCTTGACCGGCTTCTTGCCGGGTTTTACCGTTTTCTTGCTGGCCACGTGGGGGTTTCCTCTTCGTGTTTAGGCTCGAGACACCTTTTATAGCCTACACTATAGACCTTCGCAAGATGCGCGGTGCTATTTTATGCTGAAATCGCTGGCCTTGCTATTGATACGCGGATATCAACTGATGATCAGCCCGATGCTCGGAAGCAACTGCCGCTTCTCGCCGACCTGCTCGGCCTACGCCATGCAGGCGATCGAGCGCTTCGGCTTCTTCCGCGGCGGCTGGCTGGGCGCGCGCCGGATCGCGCGCTGCCACCCTTTCCACCCCGGCGGCTACGATCCGGTGCCCGAACGCACCGGCACGCATCGCCCTTGATTCACGCCCGACACACGCCATGACCGACACCCTGACCCTGATTCGCCCGGACGACTGGCACATCCACTTCCGCGACGACGCCGCCATGCACAGCGTGCTGCCGGATACTGCGCGCGTGTTCGCCCGCGCCATCGCGATGCCGAACCTCAAACCGCCGGTACTGACCCTGGCCGACGCCGAAGCCTACCGTGGCCGGCTGCTGCAGGCCGCGCGCGGCACCGCGTTCCAGCCGCTGATGACCCTGTACCTGACCGACAACACCCGGCCGGAAGACATCCGCGCCGCACGGGCCAGCGGCATCGTGCAGGCGGTGAAATACTATCCGGCCGGCGCCACCACCAACTCCGACTCCGGCGTGACCGACATCGCCAAGGCCGCCAAGGCCATCGCCGCGCTCGAGGAATGCGGCATGCCGCTGCTGCTGCACGGCGAGGTCACCGACGCCGACGTCGACGTGTTCGACCGCGAGGCGGTGTTCATCGAGCGCCATCTGGTGCCGCTGCTGCGCGACTTCCCGCGCCTGAAGGTGGTGCTCGAGCACATCACCACCCGCCAGGCCGCCGAGTTCGTGGCGTCGGCGCCGGCGAACGTGGTCGCCACCATCACCGCGCACCATCTGCTGTACAACCGCAACGCGATGTTCCAGGGCGGCATCCGGCCGCATATGTATTGCCTGCCGGTGCTCAAGCGCGAATCGCACCGCCAAGCGCTGGTGGCGGCCGCCACCGGCGGCAGTCCGAAGTTCTTCCTCGGCACCGACAGCGCGCCGCATGCGCTCGGCGCCAAGGAAGCGGCCTGCGGCTGCGCCGGCATCTACACCGCGCACGCCGCCATCGAGCTGTACGCCGAGGCGTTCGAGGACGCCGGCGCGCTCGACCGCCTGGAAGGCTTCGCCAGCCTGCATGGACCGGACTTCTACGGCCTGCAGCGCAACACCGACACCATCACCCTGAAACGCGAAGCCTGGACCGTGCCGCAGACTCTGCCCTTGGGCGCGGAATCGCTGTCGCCGTTGAAGGCCGGCGAATCATTACGCTGGAAAGTGGTCTAAATTCTAGCGCGAACGCACGGCGCGCCAGGCATCCCAGACATGCCCCGGACCGGGGCGTACGCCGGCATCGACGATCAAGGCCTTGATGCGGCGCCGCAGGAAGCGCCGCTGCGCCTCGCGGAACCAGTTGCCGGCCGTCGTACGCGGCAACGCCGCATCGAGTTCACCCAACCAGTCGCGGCTCAACGCCGGTGGCGGCGCATTGTCGGCGAACGCCGCATAGCGCGCTCTTAGATGCAAGGGCAGCATGCCGCGGTCGAAAGCGGCCAAACCATCCGGCAACCGCAACACCAGCCATTCGGCGACCAAGGCATCGGCATCCGCGGCGCGCGCGCGGCTGGCGAACACCGCGGCCTCGCAGGCCGATACGGCCTCGGCGAATGGCCGCAGACGGGCAAGCAATGCGGCGGTGTCACCGGCGAGGATCGGCACGTCGCGGACCACGGCCAGCATCGGTGCCGCCATCGCCGCGAATGGCGCGTCGACATCGGCCAGGGCCTGCGTGAGCGGATGGCGCGGCGCGCCGTCCTGCAGCCGCTGCAGCTCGTCGGACCACCAGCCGGTCTTGCCGTCGCGCACCGCCTCGTGCTCCAAGGTGAACGCGGCCGAATGCAGTTCGAACAGCAGGCTGGCCCAGGCCGCGGCCGGTAAACGTTGCGCCGGCGGCACGAACAGGTCCAGTACCGTCTGTTCCGGCCAGACGGCGCGCCACTTGGCGGCGAAGGCCTGCAGGGAGTCGCCGCTGTCCATCACAAACCGTGCAGCAGGCCGCGTTCGATCAGCTCCAGCGGCGCCTCGATCAGGGCGTCGGCCCGCCAGCCCGCCGGATCGTCGTCGAGCGGACGGTAACCCCAGAGCGCGCCGACCGAACGCATGCCGGCGGCATTGGCGGCCTGCACGTCGCGTTCGTCGTCGCCGACGTACACCGTGCGCGCCGGCGGCACCGCGAGCTCGGCGCAGGCGTGCAGCAGCTGGTCGGGCTCGGGTTTCTTGCGCGGCAGGCTGTCGCCGCCGAGCAGGATGGCGCTGCGCGACTGCCAACCGAGCTTGTGCACCAGCGGCTCGGCCAGATAGAACGGCTTGTTGGTGACGATGCCCCAACGCGGACCGAGCGCCTCGATGCGCTCCAGCAGTTCGGCGACGCCGTCGAACAGGCGGCTGTGTTCGGCCAGGCGGCGTTCGTACTCGGCCAGGAACTCCGGCAACAAGGCCTCGCGCGCGGCTTCGTCGGCCTGCTTGAAGCTCTGCTTGAGCATGGCGCGGGCGCCTTTCGAGACCACCGGGCGGAATTCCTCGAACGCCACCGGCGGTTCGGATTTGGCGGCCAGCAGCGCGTCCATCGCGGCGTGCAGATCGCGCGCGCTGTCGAGCAGGGTGCCGTCCAGATCGAACAGCACCAAGGGGGTGATGGCCTCAGACATGCGGTTTTTCGGCCGCCATCAGGTAATTCACCGCGGCGTTGCCGGTAATCGCGGCGCGGCGGGTGATCGGATTGTAGGACAGGCCGCTGACGTCGCGCAGTTCGAAACCGGCGGCGCGCAAGGCCGCCGCCAGCTCGGAGGGCTTGATGAAGCTGCGGTAATCGTGCGTGCCCTTGGGCAGCAGACGCGCCACATACTCGGCACCGACGATAGCCAATGCGAAAGCGGCCGGCGTGCGGTTCAGGGTGGACAGCAGCAGCATGCCGCCAGGCGCCAGCAGAGTGAAACAGGCGCGCAGCACGGAGGCCGGATCGGGCACGTGTTCCAGCATCTCCATGCAGGTGACCGCATCGAAGCTGCCGGGCCGTTCCGCGGCCAGGTCTTCGGCGGACACCACGCGGTATTCGGCCTGGCGTCCGGACTCCAGCAGATGCAGCTGCGCCACGTCGATCAATTCCGGCGACAGGTCGATGCCGGTGACGCGGGCGCCCTCGCCGGCCATGGCTTCGCTCAACAGACCGGCGCCGCAGCCGACGTCGAGCACACGCAATCCGCGCAAGGCGCGGTGCCGGCGGACGTAGTCCAGACGGACCGGATTGAGTTCATGCAGCGGCCGTTGCGGGCCGTTCGGATCCCACCAGCGGCTGGCGAGCGCGCCGAATTTGGCGATTTCCTGCGGATTGACGTTGGCGTTCATGCGCGGGGTACCTCTCGGATGGTCTGCTGCCAGCGGCGGGCATTGGCGGCCAGACGCCCGGTGTCGATGTCGACCAGCCGGCGGTCGCGCAGTTTGGCGTTGCCGGCGATCCAGACGTCACGGACCCAATGGCGGGCGCCGGCATACACCAGCTGCGACACCGCGTCGTACAGCGGCAAGGCTTCCAGCGCCGACAGCTCGACGGTGATCATATCGGCCTGCTTGCCGACTTCCAGCGAACCGATTTCGGACTCCAGGCCCATGGCGCGGGCACCGCCCAGGGTCGCGGCGTGCAGCGCCTGATCGGCGTTGAACACGGTGGCGTCGCGCGACACCGCCTTGGCCAGCAGTGCGGCGGTGCGCAGCTCGTCGAACATGTCGAGGTCGTTGTTGCTGGCGCAGCCGTCGGTGCCGATGGCGACGTTGACGCCGGCGGCCAGCAGGTCGCCGGTCGGGCAGAACCCGGAAGCCAGCTTCAGGTTGGACTGCGGGCAATGCACCACCGACACGCCGCGCTCGGCGCACAGCGCGATTTCGGCCTGTTCCAGCTGGGTCATGTGCACGGCGATCAGGCGTTCGTTCACCAAGCCCAGGCGATCGAGCCGCGCCAGCGGGCGCTGACCGTATTGCTTCAGCGAATCGGCGGTCTCCTGCGCGGTCTCGTGCACGTGGCAGTGCACCGGCAGGTCGAGCTGCTCGGCGTAGCGGCGGATGCGCTCGAAACCGGCGTCGTTCACCGTGTAGGGCGCGTGCGGCGTCATGCTGAAGCTCAGCAGCGGATCGCCGCGGTAGGTATCGTGCACGGCCAGGCCTTTGTCGAAATATTCATCCTGGCTGGAAGCCCAGGCCGAGGGGAAATCGATCACAGGGATGCTGACCGCGGCGCGGAAGCCGAGGCGGCGGTAGGTGCGCGCCAGGGCGTCGGGGAAGAAGTAGTTCTCGTTGCAACAGGTGGTGCCGCCGCGCAGCATCTCGGCCACCGCCAGCTCGACGCCGTCGGCGATGAAGTCCGGCGCCATCACCGCGCGCTCGATCGGCCAGATGTGCTCGTTGAGCCAGGGCATCAGCGCCAGGTCGTCGGCGACGCCGCGCAGCAGCGTCATCGGGTTGTGGCAATGGGCGTTGACCAGTCCGGGCAGCAACGCGGCGTCCGGACGGCTGACGGTCTCGGCCGGCGCGAAGCGCGCGCGCGCCTCGGCCACGGGCAGGACGGCGACGATGCGGCCGGCGCTGACCGCGACGGCATGGTTCTCCAGCACCAGGCCGGCCGGCCGGACCGGAATCACCCAGCCGGCTTCGATCAGCAGATCACAGGCCTGCGGGGCGCCGGTCATGGCTTACTTGACCCGGCTGACGTATTCGCCGGAACGGGTGTCGACCTTGATGATTTCGTCCTGGCCGACGAACAGCGGCACGCGCACGGTGGCGCCGGTCTCCAGCTTGGCCGGCTTGCCGCCGCCGCCGGAGGTGTCGCCGCGCAGGCCCGGATCGGTCTCGACGATCTTGAGCTCGACGAAGTTCGGCGGCGTCACCGCGATCGGCTGGCCGTTCCACAGGGTGACCACGCAATCCTCTTCGCCCTTCAGCCATTTCCAGGCGTCGCCGGTGGCATTCTTGTCGGCCTGCACCTGCTCGAAGGTCTCCTGCTGCATGAAGTGCCAGTATTCGCCGTCGCTGTACAGGAACTGCATGTCGGTATCCATGACGTCGGCGGCCTCGACGTTGTCGGTCGCCTTCATGGTGATTTCCTGGATGCGGCCGGACTTGATGAAGCGGAACTTCATGCGGGTGAAGGCCTGGCCCTTGCCCGGCTTCACGTACTCGGTTTCGGTGATCACGCAGGGTTCGTTGTTGACCAGGATCTTCATGCCGTTCTTCACATCGTTCATGCCATAGCTGGCCATACTTTCGCTCCCGAATTCCCCGCGCCGAAGCCGGCGGGGTACAATAAGTGGTTGATCGACGCGGCCGGACGGCCGCCCTAGCCCTCTATGATAACCGCCAAACCCCTTTCCCCTCAAATGCCGGACTGGCAGCGGCTCTGGCGCGACGGCCTGCGCGATCCGGCCGAACTGCTGCGCCTGCTGGGACTGGAGGGCTACGCCGACAGGCTGTCGGAGGCAGGCCGCGCCGAATTCCCGTTCCGGGTGCCGCGCGGATTCGCCGCCAAGATGCGTCCGGGCGACATCGACGACCCCCTGCTGCGGCAGGTGCTGCCCTTGCGCGAAGAGGAACTGGAAGTGGCCGGATTCGGCCTGGATGCGGTCGGCGACCTGGCCGCGCGCGGCGGTCCGGGCATCCTGCACAAATACCGCGGCCGCGCCCTGCTGGTGGCCACCGGCGCCTGCGCCGTCAACTGCCGCTACTGCTTCCGCCGCCACTTCCCGTATGCCGAGGAAACCGCGGCGTCCGGCCAGTGGCAGGCCGCCGTCGGCTACCTGGCGCAGGACGCGTCGATCCACGAAGTGCTGCTGTCCGGCGGCGATCCGCTGTCGCTGTCGACCGCCAAGCTCAAGAGCCTGACCGACGCCTTGGCCGGCATTCCGCACCTGCGCCGCCTGCGCATCCACACCCGGCTGCCGATCGTGCTGCCGGAGCGCGTCGATGGCGGACTCACGGACTGGTTGGCGGCCCTGCCCTGGCCGACCACGGTGGTGGTGCACGCCAACCACGGCAACGAGCTGTGCGCCGAGGTGGCCGCGGCCCTGGCGCGCTTGCGCGCGACCGGCGCGGTCCTGCTCAACCAGTCGGTGCTGCTGGCCGGCGTCAACGACGACGCCGATGCGCTGTGCGCGCTGTCGGAGCGCCTGTTCGAATGCGGCGTGCTGCCCTACTACCTGCACCAGCTCGACCGCGTGCGCGGTGCCGCGCATTTCGCGGTCGAGGACGGACGCGCGCTCGGCCTGCATCGGGAGCTGATGCGGCGCCTGCCCGGCTACCTGGTGCCGAAACTGGTGCGCGAAATCGCCGGCGAGCCGCACAAAACCCCCTTGGTTTAGCCCTTCCCTCCGTTTTTTGCTATTGTTACGGGCAGCAGAGAATACGGAAGTCTCCCCTCATGTCGAAACTCGAACAGGCGCTGCGCCTGCTGATCGTCGAAGTCCAGCTGGAACAGGCCGAGTTCATGATCAGCCACATCCGCAACGGCGGCATCGCCGTGCGGCCAGAGCGCGCCGAGGACGACGCCCAGTTCGACGACATCGTGGCCAACAGCCGGACAGACATCGTGCTGGTCGCCGCCAATCCGGTGCTGCCGCTGGAACAGGCGGTCGAGCGCATCAAGCGCCAAGGCAAGGACATCCCGGTGATCGCCGTGCTCGAGCACCTGAGCGACGAAGCGGTGCTGGACGCGCTCGGCAAGGGCGCCGCCGACGCGGTCATCCGCGGCGAGCCGGCGCATATCCGGCATGTCATCCGCCGGCAGTTCCTGGCCCTGCTCAACCGCCGCTCGGTGCGCCATTTCGAGGCCGACCTGCGCGAATCGGAGCGCCGTTGCGACGCGCTGATCGAGTCCTCGCGCGACCCGATCGCCTACATCCACGACGGAATGCACATCCGCGCCAACGAATCCTACCTGCAGATGTTCGGCTACGAGAGCTTCGACGAACTGGAGGGCATGCCGATCCTCGACCTGATCGACGCAGGCCAGCAGGGCGCGTTCAAGCAGATCATCAAGGACTTCGCCAAGACCCGCCAGTGCCCGCCGTCGATCCGGGTCGGCATCCATCCGGCCGACGGCTCCGCGGCCGAAGTCGAATTCGAGATGATGCCGGCCAGCTACGACGGCGAGCTCTGCCTGCAGCTGGTGGCGCGCCCGCAACTGGCCGACAGCCAGCTCAGCGAGCAGCTGCGCGAGCTCAAGGACCGCGATCCGAACACCATGCTGTTCAACCGCAAGTACTTCATGGGCCAGCTGGAAACCGCCGTCGGCCGCGCCGGCGCCGGCACCGGCAACCAGGCGGTGCTGTTGGTGGAGCCGAACCAGTTCGAGCAGCGCACCCGCAACCTGGACATCGGCCTGGTCGACCAGCTGATGGTCGAGTTCGCGGCCAGGCTGTCGGCCCTGACCGCCGAAGACGGCGTCTGCTTCCACCTGCGCGACCACACGCTCGCCATCCTGTGCGCCGACAGCCGCTTCGAGGACACCGTGGCGCTGTGCGAACGCATCCACGCCGGCTTCGACAACGTGCTGCTGGAGGTCGGCGACAGCTCGATCGGCTTCAGCGTCAGCGTGGCCGGCGTGCAGATCACCGAACAGAACGCCAGCGTGCCGGAGATCCTCAACACCGCCAACCGGCTGCTGCAGTCGATGGACGGCCTGGGCGGCAACCGCTTCGAGGTGTTCGACCCGGCGGCGGGCGAACGCGCCGACGCCGAACTCGACAAGGCCTGGCGCGAGCGCATCCTGAAGGCCCTGGCCGGCGGCGAGTTCGTGCTGAACTACCAGCCGGTCATCAACCTCGCGCAGGAAAGCGATATCGAAAGCTACGAGCTGCTGATCCGCCTGCCCTCGCAGGAAGGCGAGCAGATCGCGCCCGACCATTTCCTGCCGATCGCCCAGCGCCACGGACTGATCGACGACATCGACCGCTGGGTGGTCGGCCAAGCCATCGCCCTGCTGGCCGAACGCCAACGCCGCGGCATCGACACCCAGATCTTCGTCAAGATCTCGCCCGAATCGGTGCAGGACATCTCGCTGGCGCACCTGATCTCCGCCGCGCTGCGCGCGCACGAGGTCGAAGGCCGCCGCCTGATCCTGGAGCTGCCGGAGTCGCAGATCATCACCCGCCTGAAGGACGTGCAGGCGTTCAAGGCCGCGATCAGGCCGCTCGGCGTGCGCCTGAGCCTGACCCAGTTCGGCACCAGCGTCGACTCGCTGAAGATGCTCGGCCACTTCGACGCCGACATGATCAAGATCGACCGCAGTTTCGTCGAGGACCTGGACAAGAACCCGCAGCATCAGGCCAAGATCCGCGAATTCGTGCAGCACGCGCGCGACCTGGACAAGGCCACCATGGCCGAATTCGTGTCCGACGCCGCCACCGTCGGCCTGCTGTTCAGCGCCGGCGTGGACTGGATCCAGGGCAATTTCCTGTCGCCGCCGCTGACGCAGATGAACTTCGACTTCAGCACCTGAGCCGCAAACGCCTGCCATGAAAAAACCGCCGTTGCCGGCGGTTTTTTTCGTTTCGGAACGCTGCCGGACTCAGCGGCTGACCGCCGAGCCGGCGTCGCGCAGGGCCTGGATGCGGACTTCCAGCGGCGGGTGGGTCATCATCAACGCGCCGATGCCCGATTTCAGGCCGCCGGAGATGCCGAACGCGGCAATCTGGGTCGGCAGGGTGCTTTGGCCGTGGTTCTGGGCCAGGCGCTGCAGCGCGGCGATCATCTTCTCGCGTCCGGCCAGGCTGGCGCCGCCGGCGTCGGCGCGGAACTCGCGTTGGCGGCTGAACCAGGCGGTGATGAAGGACGCGAACAGGCCGAACACCAGGTCGAGCACGAACACCACGATGAAGTAGCCGAAGCCCGGGCCGTTGTCGCGGTTGCCGAACACCACGGAATCGACCACACGGCCGACCACGCGCGACAGCACGATGACGAAGGTGTTCATCACGCCCTGCAGCAGGGCCATGGTCACCATGTCGCCGTTGGCGACGTGGCTGACCTCATGGCCGAGCACGGCCTCGGCCTCGTCGCGGCTCATCGAGCGCAGCAGGCCGGTGGACACCGCCACCAGCGAGTTGTTGCGGCTCGGGCCGGTGGCGAAGGCGTTGATTTCCGGCGCGTCGTAGATGCCGACTTCCGGCATGGCGATGCCGGCTTTCTCGGCCTGGCGGCGAACGGTGGACACCAGCCACTGCTCGAGTTCGCCCTGCGGCGTTTCGATGATGTGCATGCCGGTCTGGCGCTTGGCGACCCATTTCGAGATCATCAGCGAAATCAGCGAACCGCCGAAGCCGAACACGACCGCGAACACCAGCAGGGTGCCGTTGTTGCCGAGGCGGATGCCGAACACGTTCTGCAGCACGCTGAGCACGATGCTGAGCAGCAGCAGGACGGCCAGGTTGGTGGCGAGGAACAACGCGATGCGTTTGAACATGGTGGAACCCTTTGTGGATTGGCTTGGATTGGCGATAATGAATTGTAGCCAAATTCCGAAAAATCAAGTGAAATTTCCGTGACCCCGACCTCCCCGCCCCGCGGCCGCTTTGCGCCTTCGCCGACCGGCCCGCTGCACCTGGGCTCGCTGGCGGCGGCGCTGGCCAGCTACCTGATGGCGAAAAGCCGCGGCGGACAATGGCTTATCCGCGTCGAGGACATCGATCCGCCGCGCGAGATCGCCGGCATGGCGCGGCGCCAGCTGGACGAACTGGCCCGCTTCGGGCTGGAATCGGATGAACCGGTGCTGTACCAGTCCGGGCGTTCGAGTCACTACGATGCGGCGTTGGAACGGCTGCTGGCCGACGGCAAGGCGTTCTACTGCAGCTGCTCGCGCACGCAATTGGCCGCGGCCGGCGGCATCCACCGCGCCTGCGTGGCGCCGGTCGATCCGCGGCACGCCGCCATCCGGCTACGGGTGCCGGATGCCGAACTCGGCTTCGACGACCTGCTGTACGGGCGGCAGACGCAACGGCTCGGCGAAGCCGTCGGCGACGTGGTGCTCAAACGCGCCGACGGCCTGTACGCCTATCAGCTGGCGGTGGTGGTGGACGACGCGTTACAGGACATCACCCAGGTCGTACGCGGCGCCGACCTGCTGGATTCGACCCCGCGCCAGATCTTCTTGCAACGCCAGCTCGGCTATCTGCAGCCGGAATACGCGCACATCCCGCTGGTGCTGGACGCCGGCGGCCACAAGCTGTCGAAATCGCAATGGGCGGCGGCCTTGGCCGATGACGACCGCTTCGAGGCCTTCCGCACCGCCTGGCGGCATCTGGGGCAGGATGTGGCGGTGCTGTCACGCGGGCGCCCGATGGCCGCCAACTTGGCGGCGGCCTTGGCGCATTTCGAGTTTGCCGCCCTGGCGGCAACGGTCACAGCTCGCGCACGACCCTGAAACCCAGGCGCGGATTGCTGCGGTCGGCATCGGCCGGCAGGCGGAAGGACATCCGGGATTGGTCGACCGAACTCAGCCAGGCGCTGCCGCGTTGCACGCGTTGCCGGCAACCGGGATTGACCCAGGCGCCGCCGTCGGCCGGCGCGCGGCGGTAGTTCTCGTGCCAGCAGTCCTCGACCCACTCCGAGACGTTGCCGAGCATGTCGAAGGTGCCGAACGGCTCGCTGGCGTAGCTGCGCACCGGCGCCAGGGCCCAATGGCCGTCGGCGTAGTTGGTGATGGCGTTGCGCCAGTTGCGGCCGTTCGGGAAGCGGTCGCGGTCGCCGGCCAGATTGCCCTGCAGCGGATGCTTCGGTTTGTCGCCCCAGGGATAGACGCCCTCGCCGCCGGCGCGCAACGCGTATTCCCATTCGGCTTCGCTCGGCAGGCGGTAGCGGCGGCCGCTGCGCTCGCTCAGCCAGCGCGTATAGGCCACGGCATCGGCATAGGCCACATGCACCACCGGTTGCTCGAGACGGGCCGGTTTGCCGAGGTGGTCGTGGCGCCAGTCCACGCCCACGCCGCGCACCAGCCGGCCGCTGGCCAAGTCGAACACCTCACTGAAGCCACGCTGCTCGGCCAGGCTGACGTAGCCGCTGCGGCGCACGAACTCGGCGAACTGCGCCACCGTGGTTTCGGTTCGGGCCAACGCGAACGGTTCGGCGAACGCGACCCGATGCGCGGGTTTCTCGCTTTCGGGCGCCTGTTTGTCGCGTTTCGAGGCGCCGAGGCGGAATCCGCCGGCCGGAATCACCACCATGTCCGGCCCGTACCAGCCCGGCGCCAGGCGGTCGGCGAAGATGCGGCCGGGCACCAAATCGCCGTCGGAGGCGGCGGACACGGCCGGCGAGATCGCCGGCGCGCTGTCGCGCCGGCCGCAGCCGGCCGTCAGCGACAAAGCGAGCAACAGGATCCACGCGGGGGACGGTGAACGATGCGGCATCGGCGGTGTGGGCTTGATCGGGGCAAGTGTTAAGCTACCTTATCCCATGACACAAGAAACCGCTATGCTTTGGCTGGACACGCCTGACGATTTAACCCGCTTTTTACAAAAACACCCCAGTCCCCGCCTCGTCGGGATGGATACCGAATTCGTCCGCGAACGCACCTACTTTCCGCAGCTGGCGCTGGTGCAGATCGTCATCGACGACGATATCGCCCTGATCGACGCCGCCAAGCCCGAGGTGGCGGCGCTGCTCAAACCGCTGCTGGCGAATCCGGACATCCTCAAGATCATGCATTCCTGCAGCGAGGACCTGCAGGCCTTCAAGGCCGGCTGCGGCACGGTGCCGGCACCGGTGTTCGACACCCAGATCGCCGCCGCGCTGTGCGGCTTGGGCGCCGGCCTGAGCTATCTCAAGCTGGTCGAACAGCTGTGCGGGGTGACGCTGGAAAAGGGCGAGACCCGCTCCGACTGGCTGCAACGCCCGCTGACCGAGTCGCAGAAGCATTACGCCGCCGATGACGTGCGCTTCCTGATGCCGATTTACGCGCAGCTGCAGGAACGGCTGGCGACGCTGGGCCGGGACGCTTGGCTGCAGGCCGATTGCGCGCGGGCCTCGACCATGGCCGCCGACGAACGCCCGGACGCCAATCCGCACCTGTCGATCCGCAGCAACCAACCGCTGGACGCCGAATCGCAGATCCGCCTGCGCCGCCTGTTGCTGTGGCGCGACGTGCGCGCCATCGAGCGCGACAAGCCCAAACGCTGGATCATCGACAACGACGTCGCCTTCGCCTTGGCCCGGGCCCCGATCGCCCGCATCGAGGACCTGGACGCGATCCTGGCGCGCTATCCGAAATCGCCGAAAAGCGCGCGCCAGCACCTGTTCGCGCTGCTGGAGAAGCCGATCGACGCCGAGGAACGCCGGATTCCGCTAGCCGGCGAGCCGGATGCGGCGCAAAAGGCCCGGCTCAAGGCCCTGCAGCAGGCGGTGGCGGCCAAGGCGGCCGAGCTGGGCGTGCCGGAAGGACTTCTGTGTTCGCGCAAACACCTGGAATACCTGCTGGATACCGGCGAATGGCCGCCGGTTCTGGCCGGCTGGCGGCGCGAATTGCTGGCCGGATCCTTCGCGCCGATCCTGGCCACGGCTTGAACCGGAACCCCGATTGGATTAGCATATGCGTACGGGTCCGTAGCTCAGCTGGGAGAGCGCGTCGTTCGCAATGACGAGGTCAGGAGTTCGATCCTCCTCGGATCCACCAAACCAAAGGCCGCCTCTTGGCGGCCTTTCCACTGGTGAAGACCAAGGAGCCGCCGATGACCGCCCGCACCCTGCTTCTGACCCTCGCGTTATTTGGCCCCGCGGCGGTACAGGCCCAGCAGTCCGCCGCCGAACCGAAATCGGTCAATTCCGTCCAAGCACGCTTCTACTACAAGACCGGCACGGTGAAGGGCGCGGTGCTGACGGTGTATGTGACCGGCGAGTTCTACGACCTGTACATCTGGGAGAAGGAAGCCCTGCTGGCTCCGGTGTTCACCGACAGCCAGGCCAAGCACAAGTTGCTGGCCACCATCGCGCTGCGCGACGCCAAGAGCGGCAAGACCGTCGGCACCTATTCCCCGAAAGACGGCCTGAGCATGCTGTAAGGCGCGGCCGCGCCTCAGAAACCCGGATCGGCGACCAACGGCTGCAGTTGCGGATCGAGCGCGATGCGGTCGTCGAACACGAAACAGCGGCCGTCGTAATGGGCGCCGCCGACCTTCTCGAAATAGCCCAGGATGCCGCCTTCCAGCTGGTAGCAATGCGCATAGCCCTCGGCCTGCATGCGCAGCACCGACTTCTCGCAGCGGATGCCGCCGGTGCAGAAACTGACCACGGTCTTGTCGACGAGTTCGCCGCACTGATCCGCGATGGCCTGCGGCAGGTCGGTGAAGCGCGTGATGCCGAAATGCAGCGCTCCGCGGAACGTGCCGTACTCGACCTCTTCGGCGTTGCGGGTGTCCAGCAACGCCACTTCCCGGCCCTCGTCGTCGTGGCCCTGTGCCAACCAGCGCGCCAGCGTTTCCGGCGCTACCGAGGGCGCGCGGCCTTGGTCGGGACGCAGGCTCGGGTCGCGGTAGGTGATGATTTCGGCCTTGCGCTTGACCCGCAGGCGCTTGAACGGCACGAACGCGCTGCGGCTGTATTTCACCTCCAGACCGGCGAAGCGCGGATCCGCCTGCAGCTCGGCGAGGAACGCGCCGATGCCGGCCTCGCCGCCGGCCAGGAAAACATTGATGCCTTCCGGCGACACCAACACGGTGCCGAGCAGATCCTGCGCCCGGCACAGATCCGTGATCCACGCGGCGACGGCATCGACGTCGGCGATGCGGACGAAACGGTAGGCGGCGATGTTCAGGATACCAGGCATGGGTGCGCTCGCGTGGGGCGGCTATTTTAACCCGCACGCCGCCGCCCCGCCCGTCCGCGGATTCAGAACCGCTGTCGTACCCGCCGGAACGGCACGTCGCCGGTATCGCCGTTCTCGCCCGGCGCGGCCTCGAATTCGCGCGCGAACCGGTGGCCGGCGTATACCGCGTGCGCGATCAGGCCCGGCGCCTCGGCATCGCCCAGGCAGCGCACCTGCGCGATGCCGGCGGCCTGCCAGTCGTCCTGGCGCGCCAACAGGTCTTGATAAAGCCCGTCGTTGGGCAGACGCATGGTGACGGTCACCACTGAATTCACAGGCAGCCGCAGGGTGTCCTCGGACCAGACGCAGGCCAGTCTCGCCTGCGCGCCGTCGAACGCCTCCAGCGTCTTGGCGGTGTGCAGATGCACGCCGAGTTTACGCAGGCGCTTCTGGATGTGGCGGTAGTCGAGCGTGTTCGCCGTCCAGCCGGCGATGGTGTCTTCGGGGGTAACGTAGTGCACTTCATGGCCGCGCGCGGCCAGCACTTCGGCCAACACGCTGGCGAGGTAAAAGCCGTCGTCGTCGTACAGCAACACCGGGCCGGCGTCCGGGAAGCGGCCGGCCATCATGTCGTCGGGCGTGAACACCTGCGCCGATTCATGGCCGATGAACGGCTCGCTGGCCGCACGACCGACGCCGGTGCGCACCCAATGCGCGCCAGTGGCGATGACCACGGCATCGGCACCGATGGCCAGCACATCCTCGGCGCCCAGCTCGTTGCCGCGGAACACCGACACGTTCGGCATCGGTTCGATGCGGCCGACCCGCCAATCGCGTACCCGGCGCCATTCGCTTAGTCCCGGCAGCGCCGATTCCTTCAGCACCCGACCGCCGAGCTGCTCGCTGGCTTCGGCCAGCATCACCTCGTAACCGCGCTGGCCGAGCGCGCGCGTGGCCTCCAGGCCGGCCGGCCCGGCGCCGACCACCAGTACGCGCTTGTCCGACTTGCGCGCCGGGATGTGTTCGGGATGCCAGCCCTTGCGCCACTCCTCGCCCATGCTCGGGTTCTGCGTGCAGCGGATCGGGGTGATGGTCATGTCGCCGGACACGCAGATGTTGCAGCCGATGCACTCGCGGATGCTGTCGATGGCGCCGCTCTCGATCTTCTTCGGCAGGAACGGATCGGCGATCGACGGCCGCGCAGCGCCGATCAGGTCGAGCGCGCCTTCGCGCACCAGCCGCGCCATGGTGTCCGGCGAGGTGAAGCGGCCGACGCCGACCACCGGCTTCGAGGTGACCTGCTTGACCCAGGCGGTGAACGGCTGCTGGTAGCCTTCGGCGCCGAAACGCGAGGTCAGCGAATCGTTGTACCAGGCCGCGACGTTGACATCCCACAGATCCGGCAGGTCGGCCAAGTGGTGCACGATCTCCTTGGCCTCGGCGTTCTGCACGCCGCCCTCGCCCAGGAACTCCTCGGTGGCGAAGCGCAGCGCCACCGCGCAGGTGTCGCCGACCGCGTCCTTGGTGTCCTGCAGCACCTCACGCAACAGGCGCAGGCGGTTCTCCAGGCTGCCGCCGTAGTCGTCGGTGCGCTGGTTGCGGCGGCGCTGCAAAAAGTGCATAGCCAGCGACAGATCATGCGCGGCGTACACGTACACGATGTCGAAGCCGGCGCGTTTGGCGCGGATGGCCGCGTTCTTGTGCCAGCGCCGGTACTCGCGGATGTCGTGCAGGGTCATCGCCCGCGCCTGCAGCGGATAACCGTATTTCAGCGGCGTCGGCGACGGCGACAGCGGCACTTCCCGGCTGTACAGGTTGGAGGCGGTGTAGCCGTTATGGGTCAGTTCCACCGCCGACAAGGCGCCGTGCGCCTTGACCTTCTCGCACATCAGCGCCAGGGTCGGGATGTCGCCGTCGTCCCACAGCCGCGCCTCCACGTACGGCGTCACGTCGCCGCTGGGGTGGATCTCGCATTCCTCGGTGCTGACCACCGCCCAGCCGCCCTGGGCCTTGACCTCGCGCATGGCGGCGTGCGCCTCGGGCATCTGGTGGCCCATGCCGTTGCAGTGCGGCACCTGGTAGAAGCGGTTGCGGGCGGTGACCGGGCCGATTTGCACCGGCTCGAACAGGATGTCGTAACGGGGATCACGCGACATGGCGAATGGTCTCAAGGCGTAAAGAGTGAAAGGATGTACAGCTCATGCGCAAAATTCAGAAGCGGCACCGCCAGCACCAGCGGCAGGCTGGCCAATGCGGCCAAACGGCGGCCGCGGCGCAGGAAAAACAGCGGCACCGCCAGGGAGAGCAGGAAGAAGCCCCACTGCACGGCATCGCGGCCGGCACCGGCCAGGGCCCAGAGCACGTACAGCGCCGCCAGCACGGCGATCGGCAGCAGCAGCGGCAGCCGCCCGCCCAGGCGCAGCACGCCGCGGTGGTGCAATACCAGCGCGCCGAGCGCGCAGCCCAGATACATCACCAACGTCGCGGTGGTCGAAATCAGGATCAGGAAGTTGAAGATCTGCACCATCGACTTGCCGTAGTTGGTCAGCACCACCACGCTGAGCAGCACGCCGGACACCACCAGCCCGAACGCCGGCGTGCCATGCGCCGACAAGCGACCGAACGCGGCCGGGAACACGCCGGCCTTGGCCATCTGGTACGGCAACTCGCCCTGCAGCAGGATCCAGCCGCTGAGTGCGCCCAGGCCGCTGATGGCCGCGAACGCCGCCAGCCAGTGACCGCTGGATTCGCCCCAGAAGCGACCGATGACCTCGGCGAACGGCGCGTTGGACGCCGCCAGGGTGTCGCTCGGCACCAACAGCAGGATCAGGGTGCAGACGCTGATGTAGACCACGGCGGTGATCGCCGTGCCCCAGAGCGTGGCGCGCGGGATGTTGCGCTCGGGGTCAATCACCCGCTCGCCGGCTACCGAAGCAGACTCCAGGCCGAGGAACGCCCACAGCGTCAGCGTGGCGGCGGCGGTCACGCCCTCCAGCCGGTACTCGTGCGCCAGGATGCGCCCCGGCTGCAGACGCGCATCGCCCTGCAGCAGCAGCCAGACGCCGAGCGCGATCACCGCCAGCAGCGGCAGCAGCTTGAGCGCGGTGGTGACGATCTGCAGGCCGCCGGTCTCGCGCGCGCCGCGCACGTTCAGGGCGATGAAGGCCCAGACGAAGCCGAGCGTGACCGTGGCCGCCAGCGCGGTGGACGACGCGATGGCCGGAAACAGGTTGGACAGGTAGCTGACCGCCATGGTGGCGATGGCGGCGTTGCCGATCACCAGCGAAACCCAATAGCCCCAAGCCACCACGAAGCCGGGCAGTTCGCCGAAGGCCATGCGCGTGTAGGCATACGGCCCCTGCGCCTGCGGCACGCGGCGCGACAGCGTGGAGAACACCGCCGCCATCAGCAGGCTGCCGGCGGCGGTCAGCACCCAGCCCAGCACGCTGTCCAGGCCGTATGGCGCCAGCGAGGCCGGCAGCAGGAACACGCCCGAGCCGATCATGTTGCCCATCACCAGCGCCAGGCACATCCAGAACCCGAGTTGCTTGCCGCGGCTCATAACGACTCCTTGCCGGCGTGCAGCACGCCGTCCTTGATCACCCACCGCACGCGGGCGGTGCACTCGATGCGCGCGACCGGATCGCAGGCCAAGGCCACCAGATCGGCGGCCTTGCCCGGCGCGATGGAACCGAGTTCGCGTTCGCGGCGCAGCAGCTCGGCCGCGCGTACGGTGGCCGACTGGATGGCCTGCATCGGCGTCATGCCGTAGCGGACCATGTACGGAAACTGTTTGGCGTTGTCGCCGTGCGGATACACGCCGGCGTCGGTGCCGTAGGCGATGCGCGCGCCGGCCCGCACCGCCTTGGCGAAGGCCTCGCGCTGGGCGCGCGTGGTGTCCAGGTTCTTGCGCAGGGCCTCGTCGCTCCAGCCCTGGGCGCGGCCGACGCTGTCGATGTAATCGCCGTTGTAGATGTCCATCACCAGCCAGGTGCCGCGCGCCTTGGCCAAGGCGATGCCGTCGTCGTCGAGCAGCGAGGCGTGCTCGATCGAACGCGCGCCGGCGCGGATGGCGTACTTGATGCCCTCGGCGCCGTGCGCGTGACCGGCCACGTCGCGGCTCCGTCGGGCTGCGGCGGCCACCGCGGCGCGGATTTCGTCCTCGCCGTATTCCGAGGCCTTGACGTCGGTACCGTCGGTCAGCACCGCACCGGTCACGATCATCTTCACCCAATCGACGCCGTGGTCGAGGATGGCGTCGGTGCGGGCAGCGACCTCCGTGACGCCGCGCGCCACGCCCTGGCGCATGCGCGCCGGAATGCGCTCGGCGTCGACCAGGCCGGACACTTCACCGCCGCCGCCGGGCACGGTGAGATAGGCGCCGGACACGAACATGCGCGGCCCCGGCACCTGGCCCTTGGCGATGGCGTCGCGCAGGACGATGTCGCTGAAGCCGTTGTAGGCGCCGACGTCGCGCACGGTGGTGAAGCCGGCCTGCAGGGTGACGCGCGCGTTGCCGGCGCCGGCCAGCACGTCGCCCTCGGGCGTGGCTTTCAGGTAATCCTCGACATCGGCGTACAGGATGTCGCCGAGCAGATGCGTATGCATGTCCATGAAGCCCGGCGTCACAGTGTAGCCCGACCAATCAAGCAGGTGAGCGCCCTTTGCGGCGTCGGCGCGGTAGGGTGCGACCGACACGATGCGGCCGTTTTCGATATGTACGGCTTGGTCGCTGAGCACCTGGCCGCGGTCGACGTCGACCAGACGGCCGGCGCGTATCAGCAGGGATTCGGCTTGGGCGCCGGGGGCGAGGCAAAACGCCGCCAGGACGGCGGCGCTGCGGATCAGGGTTCGGTACGGCACAGGGTTCATCAGGGCGTCTTCCTCGGCTTGCGGTAGCGCCGATACTGCTTCAGCAAGTCTACCAGAGCGGCATGGTCGATGGCCTTGGCGTAGCGGCCGTCGACGCCGTCCATTACGTCCTGCGCGGCCACCAACGCGTTGACGATGGACTCCTCGCTGGCCTGCACGGTGGCCTCGAACAGCGGATCGAGCGCGTCGTTGGCCAGGAACCCGGCCTGGCGCAGGCCGCCCTGCCGGGCGCCGGCATTGGCGGTGGAGAACGCGATGAAGATGTCGCCCGAGCCGTTGCCGGCGTACGAGCCCATGCGCGCCAGGCCCATGGTGGCGCGCCGGGCGATGCGTTTCAGCTGGTGCGGCAGCAGCGGCGCGTCGGTGGCGACCACGATGATGATCGAACCGGTGTCGGCCGGCGTTTCCATCGATTCGCTGTACACGCGGTCGGCGCGCAGGTGCCGGCCGACCGGCACGCCGGCGACCAAAAGCGAATCGCGCAGGCCGTAATTGGCCTGTACCAGCACGCCGAGCGTGTAGTCGACGCCGTCGACGCGGATGCGGCGCGAGGCGGTGCCGATGCCGCACTTGAACTCGTGGCAGACCATGCCGCTGCCGCCGCCGACGTTGCCCTCGGCCACCGGGCCGGAGCGCGCGCCCTCGATCGCCTGCACCGCATGCTCGGGCTTGACGTGGAAACCGTTGATGTCGTTCAGGTGGCCGTCCCAGGTTTCGGCCACCACCGGCAACGACCACCAGTAGCCGGTGTCGTCGGCATCGCCGCGCGCCACCCGCCAGGTGATGGCGGCGTCGCGTACCGTGCCGACGCTGTGGGTGTTGGTCAGCAGGATCGGCCCTTCGACCTGGCCGGATTCCTCGATCCAGGCGGTGCCGGTCATCTCGCCGTTGCCGTTCTGCGCGAACCAGGCGCCGAACACCGGCGTGGCGGCGGTATCCGCGCCGCGCGGCAGCACGGCGGTGACGCCGGTGTGGATGGCATTGCCGGCGGCGGAGCGGCCGTGCAATGTGCTGTGCCCGACGGTCACGCCGGCGACGTCGGTGATGGCGTTCAGCGGACCGGGCACGCCCTCGAACGGCACGCCCAGATCGCGCGCGCGCTCGGCCGCCGACAGCGGCAGGCTCAGGGCCAAAAGCAGGATCAGGCTGGATTTCATGTTCATTTCCTCGGCATCAGATAACGGGAATACCAGTCGATGTTGCGTTGCAGGCGGTCGACCAGATAGGACGGCACGTCCAGGCCGTGGTATTGGCCCGGATACACCACCAGTTGGGTCGGAACCTCGCGCGAACGCAGGGCCTGGTACATCTGCATGGCGCCCAGACAGGGCACGTTGAAGTCGCGTTCGGCGCACTGGAACAGGGTCGGCGTGGCGATGCGGCCGGCCTGCAGGAACGGGCGACTGACCCGCGCGTAGGCGTCGGGATGGTCCCACGGCGTGCCGAGTTCGGCCTCGTACTCGCGGCTGTATTGGTCGAAGCCGTAGGACGCGAAGGCGTTGCTGGCGCCGGCGCCGCTGACCGCGGCCTTGAAGCGCGCATCGGCGGCGATGACGTAGTTGGTCAGGATGCCGCCGTAGCTCCAGCCACCGACGCCCAGCCGCTCCGGGTCGGCCACGCCGAGCGCGACCGTGTGTTCGACGCCGGCCAGCACGTCCTGCACGTCGGCGTTGCCCCAATCGGCATAGATGGCTTTGGCGAATTCGAAGCCGCGGCCGGAGCTGCCGCGCGGATTGACCGCCAGCACCGCGAAACCGGCGGCGGCGTAGGCCTGCCAATCGGTCATGAACTCGCGGCTGAACTGGTACACCGGTCCGCCGTGCAGACGCAGGATGGTCGGATAGCGGCGGCCGGGCACGGCATCCAGCGGCTTAAGCAGCAGACCCTCGATTTCGGTGCCGTCGGCGCTGCGGAAACGGATGTCCTCGACCGGCGCCAGCTTCAGCGTCGACAGCCAGACGTTGTGGTCGGTCAGCGCCGTCAATCGGCCGCCGGCACGCACCCGGCTGAGCTCGAACGGTCGCAGCGGCGTGCTGCCGTTCACCACCACCACGCCCTGCCGACTCACCGCCAGCCCGTAATCGTAGCGGCCGCCGCGGCTCAGCGCCTCGGTCTTGCCGCTGCCGACATCGACCTTCACCGCATGCATGGCCTGCGGCGCTTCCACCAACACCGCCAAGTGCCGGCTGTCCGGCAACCATTGCGGTTTGATGCTGAAACGGTCAGCCAGTGCCGGCTGGTATTCGCGGCCGGTATCCAGCTCGACCACCGCCAACTGCCAGGGCGCGTAATAGATCCACTTGCCGGCCTCGCTGCGCACATAGGCGATGCGGCGGCCGTCCGGGCTCCAAGCCGGCCGCGTTTCCCAATACGGATCGAGGTCGCTGCCCGGATAGCGGGTGAGCTGGGTTTCGGCGCCGCCGGCCGTGGCCTCGACCATGAACAGGTCCCAGTTGCTGTGGCGGTCCGGATCCTTGCCGCGCTTGCTGACATAGGCGATGCGCCTGCCGTCCGACGAGAACGCCGGCAGGTAGTGGTCGTACGGACCGCGGCTGAGCCGCACCGGCGCACCGCCGGCCAGATCGAGCAGATACAGGTGCAGGCGGCGTTCGTCCAGATAGCCGGTTACGTCCTCCATGAACTGGAAGCGCGTGGTCACCAACGGTTTGGGATTCGGCGGCAACTTGCCGTCCGGGTATTCGGCGTCGCGCACGATCAGCGCCAGATGGCGGCCGTCGGGCGATACCGCGTAATCGTCCACGCCCTGCGGCACGCGCGTCACCGCCACCGCCGGGCCGCGGGCATCCAACGGCATGCGCCAGACCTGGGTGATGCCGTCCTCGCCGGCGTCGGACAGGAAATACAGCGCGCGCCCGTCAGGCGCGTACACCGGTTGCCACTCGCTGTGCGGGGTGTCGGTCAGCCGCCGCGGCGGCGTGCCGTCCAAAGCCACCGTCCACAGGTCGCTGCTGAACGCGTCGCGGCCGGCATCGGCGCTTTCCACGCTGTAGGCCAGGCGCTTGCCGTCGGGCGCGAACACCGGATCGGACACGTTCTGCAGCCGGTTCAGGTCGTCCGGACGGAAGCCGCGCGCCGGCGGCACATCGGCCGCGACCGGCAGGACGGCCAACGCCAAGGCGGCGGCGGACAGGGCATTCAGGACGGCTGGGCGCATGTTCGGATTGTTATCGGGGCCAACGGGCATCATAATACGGCCCAGGTCCCCGTAGCTCAGCTGGATAGAGCGGCTTCCTCCTAAGAAGCAGGTCGTGCGTTCGAATCGCGCCGGGGACGCCATTTCGCGCCGCTGCCCGACACGCGCTAGAATCGGCGCATGTGCGGCCGTTTCGTCCAACTCCCGATCCACGCCGGGGCGCCCCTGCC
Source organism: Arenimonas sp. (assembly GCA_041913425.1). Classification (GTDB taxonomy): domain Bacteria; phylum Pseudomonadota; class Gammaproteobacteria; order Xanthomonadales; family Xanthomonadaceae; genus Arenimonas. The sequence continues at coordinate 22,417 of JAYSFF010000014.1, forward strand.
CTGGCCGGCGCTGCGCGCCGAGTTCGCGTTGCTGCCGGCACGCTACAACCTGGCGCCCGGGCAGAGCGCCGCGGTGCTGGTGCAGGACGGCGACGCGCCGGCGCTGAAGAACATGCACTGGGGCCTGATGCCGTTCTGGGCCAAGGAGCTGGCCTTGGGCCAGCACACTTTCAACGCCCGGTTGGAGACGCTGGACGACAAGCCCGCGTTCCGCGCCGCGTTCAAGGCCCGGCATGCCGCGGTGCCGATGGCCGGTTACTACGAATGGCGCTCCACGCCCGAGGGCAAGCAGCCCTACTATTTCCATCCCGAACGCGCCGGCGACACCCTGTGGGTGGCGGCGCTGTGGGAGCCGAAGCACCCGCTGCTGGAAGACGGCCGCGAAGGCAGCTTCACCCTGATCACCCAAGCCGCCGACGGCCTGCCGGCCGAGGTGCATCCGCGCATGCCGGTGTTCCTGGAACCGCTCGAAGTGGCGAAATGGCTGACGCTGGCGCCCGGGCCGTCGATGCCGTTCCTGCTGACCCGGGCCGTGCCGGCGCTGAAGATGCACGCGGTGGCCAAACGGGTGAACGCCGGCCGCGAGGACGACGACGCGCTGATCGAACCGATTACGCCGCCCTGAGCTTCACCCCGCGTTGCCTTGCCGCGGCGATACAATGGCGCGACAAGGAGACGCCATGAAAAACGCCACCACCGCCCTCGCCGTCCTGCTCGCGCTGTCGGCCTGCAGCGAACCGCCCAAGCACCAGATCGTATTCACCCACGAGGACACCTGCCGGATCCAGATCAACGACCTGCAATACGGCCAGGCCAACGACACCGACCGTCCCTGCCAGCGCATCACCGAAGACGGCGATACCGTGGCGGTGACGGTGAATTTCCTGAGCGAGACCTGCAACGCCTACCGCTACGACCGCGTCGGCGCGCGCGAAGGCAGCGAGGGCGTGTTCGTGTTCAAACCGGAAAACAACGAACCGAATCCGAACTGCCGTTTCATCCCGCAATACGCCGATCCGGCCGCGCAATGGGTGCTGTTGACCCAGCCGCCGCCGGAAGACTGAAATTCAGCGCGCGGCCTGCGCCTGCGGACCGAACAATTCGGACACCGGGCGGGTCTCCGGCAGGATGTACACGGTGCCGTTGGTGCCGGCGAACTGGCTGCGCACCACCTCGTCGAAGAAGCGCGCCGGCACGTTGATGCAGCCGAACGAGATGCGGTTGTCGTCCACCGTCGGGCTGTCCAGCCGCTGTTGGCGTGCCTCGCGCGGATTGCCGGTGGCGACCCGGTGCAATGACAGCGCCGAGTCGTAATCGACCCACAGGATGTCCTCGCCTTTCAGGTTGCGCCCGATCTGCACGCGGAAGCGGCCGGCCGGCGTGATGCGCATCTCGGGCGTGATCTGCGACAGCGGCAGACTGCCGATGCCGGGCACATCCTCGTCGCCGACCGCCAGGCCGAGCAATACCGGCGCGTCGCCGCGCAGACGGCCGCGGCCGTCGAACACGAACACCCGGGCCGCGCGCTTGTCGATGATGGCGAACGGCAATTGGCCGTGGTCGGCCACGCTCAGCACCCAGGACGCGACCGCTTCGGCGTCCGGCGAGGGCTCGATGCCGGCGAAATCCGGCGCGCCCGGCAGATGCGCCGGCGGCATGCCGTTGCCGCTACCGGTGCCGATGGCCGGCGTGCGGTTCTGCGCCGCCGCGGACGCGGCCAGAGCGAACCACAGGACCAGCAGCGGCAGATGGAAGGATTGGCGGAGACCCGGATGCATGGCGTATAGCTTAAGCAGACGCGAGGGTTTTAGCCAACCGCCGGGTCGCTGCCGCCGGCCAGGATGAACGGCAGGAACCGGCGCAGGCTGGCTTCCAACAGCGCCGGATCCAGCGTCGGGTCGCGCGTCTGGCGCACTTTCAGGCCTTCGAACACCACCTGCAGCATCAGCGTCGCCTCGCGCGCGCGCGCTTCCGGCAGGCCATGGCCGCCGGCGTGCTTGCCGCGCATCAGCCACTGCACCAGCGCATCGCGCAGGTTCTGGTCGAAATGGCGGACCACGGCGTGGATTTCCGGATCGCGGGTGGCTTCGGCCGACAGTTCCAGCAGCAGCGCCGGACTCAGGTCGTTGCGGTCGCAGCCGTGGCCGCCGACGAACTTGGCGGTCATCTCCGCGGCCAGGTCGATCGGCCGGTTCAGGCTGATGTCCTGGTTCAGGCGCTCGAGCTGGCGGGCGATGATGGCGCGGATGATGGCGGCTTTGTTGTCGAAGTAGCGGTAGATCAGGCCCGGGCTCATGCCGGCCGCTTCCGCGATACGTGCCATGCCGGCGGCGTGGAAGCCCTGCTCGATGAAGCAGCGCTGCGCAGCCGACAGGATGCGCTCGCGCTGGGCCTCGGTACGCGCCAGCGCCTTGTCGCTCTTGGCCCGTTCCGCACTCACGCTCATTCCTTCCAGCCGCCGCCCAACACGCGGTACAGCGCGATGCGGTTGCCCTGCTCGGCCAGACGCACCGCCACCAGCCCCTGGCGGGCGGCGAACAGCGTGCGCTCGGCGTCCAGGCGCGCCAGCTGGCTGTCGCGGCCGGCACTATAGCGGGCCGCGGCCAAGGTATCGGCGCGCTCGGCGGCGGCCACCAGCGCTTCCTGCGCCTGCCGTTGCCGGGCCAAGGTGCCGGTCAGCGCCAGCGCGTCGGCGACGTCGCGGAAGCCGGCCTGGATGGCACGCTCATAACCGGCCAAGGCGATGTCGCGGTCGGTTTTCGACAGCGACAGGCCGGCCAGCAGGCGGCCGCCCTGGAAGATCGGCAGATTCAGCCTGGGCACGAAGCTCCAGCCGCGGGTACCGGCGTCGAACAGGCCGGACAGTTCCGGGCTGGCGGTTTCGGTCGCGCCGGTCAGGGTGATCGAGGGGAAGAACGCCGCGCGCGCGGCGCCGATGTCGGCGTTGGCGGCGCGCAGGGTGTTTTCCGCGGCGCGGATGTCGGGTCGGCGCAGCAGCACCGAGGACGGCAATTCGGCCGGTAGCGGCAACAGACCGGTGGCGCCGTCGTCGAGCGCGGCCATGGTCAATCCGGCCGAAACCGGCTTGCCGACCAACAGGTCGAGCGCGTTGCCGGCCTGCGCCGCCGAGCCGGCGACGCGGGCCGCTTCGGCGCGCGCCGATTCGACCTGGGTTTCGGCCTGCGCCAGCTCCAGCGCCGAAATCGCGCCGGCCTGATGGCGTTTGCGGTCGAGTTCCAGCGCCTGTTCGCGGCTGCGCAGGGTGCGTTCGGCCAACTGCTGCAGTTCACGGTTGGCGGCCAGGCCAAGATAGGCCGTGGCCACTTCCGCTACCAGGCTGATCTGCGCCGCTTGGCGGTTCTCGACCTGCGCGAAGTAGCGCTGGCGCCCGGCTTCGCTCAAGTTGCGCACGCGCCCGAACAGATCAAGCTCAAACGCGGCCAGGCCGAAGCCGGCGCTGAAGTCTTCGCTGACCGGTAGCGCATCGCCGCCGCCACGGCGCATCTGCGCCGAGGCGTCGACCGACGGCAGGCGGTCGGCGCGCTGGATGCGGTACTGCGCCCGCGCGCGTTCGACGTTCAGCACCGCCACGCGCAGGTCGCGGTTATTTTCCAGCGCCTGCGCGATCAGGTCCTGCAATACCGGATCGCGGAAGAAGCCGCGCCAGCCGATGTCGGCGACGTCGACGGCTTCGGCGTCGACGGCGCGCCCGGCCGCCGCCACCGGCAGCTGCGCCGGGATGCCGGCGTCGGCCGCGGGCAGTTTCGGTTCCAAGGCGGCGCAGCCGCCGGCCAGCAGCGCGACGGCCAGGGCCAGGCGAGCGGGAGTCGCGTCAATCATGGGAATCCGCTCCTTGGCCGCCGCGCGCGGGCGACAGCCGGTCGATCAAACGCCGCACGCTCACGAAGAACAGCGGAATGAAGAAAATGCCGAGGAAGGTACCGGCCAGCATGCCGCCGATCACGCCGGTACCGATGGCGCGCTGCGCGCCGGAGCCGGCGCCGGTGGCCAAGGCCAGCGGCAGCACGCCGAAGCCGAACGCGATCGAGGTCATCAGGATCGGGCGCAGGCGGTCGCGGATGGCGGTGACGGTGCCCTCGACCAGACCCATGCCCTTCTCCAGGTTGGCCTTGGCGAACTCGATGATCAGCACCGCGTTCTTGCTCGACAGGCCGACGGTGGTCAGCATGCCGACCTGGAAGTACACGTCGCGCTCCAGGCCGCGCAGCCAGGTGAACAGCACGGTGCCCAGAATGCCCAGCGGCACCACCATCAACACCGAGCTCGGGATCGACCAGCTTTCGTACAGCGCCGCCAGGCACAGGAACACCACCAGCAGCGACAGCGCGTACAGCATCGGCGTCTGCGCGTTGGCCACGCGTTCCTGATAGGACTGGCCGCTCCACTCCAGGGTGAAGCCCGGCGGCAGCTGCGCGGCAAGGCGCTCCATCTCGGCCATGGCGTCGCCCGAGGACACGCCCGGCGCGGCCTGGCCGGTGACGTTCACCGCCGGCACGCCGTTGTAGCGTTCCAGGCGCGGCGAGCCGTATTCCCAGCGCTGGCTGGAGAACGCCGACACCGGCACCATGTCGCCCGCTTTGTTGCGCACCGACCAGCGCTGGAAGTCCTCCGGCACCATGCGGTACTCGGCGTCCGACTGCACGTACACGCGCTTGACCCGGCCGCGGTCGATGAAGTCGTCGATGTAGCGTCCGCCCCAGGCCACCGACAGCGCGCTGTTGATGGCGTCGACGGTGACGCCGAGCGCGGCCGCCTTCTCGGTGTCGATGTCGAGGCGGAACTGCGGCGTGTCCTCCTGGCCGTTCGGACGCACGCCCTGCAGCAGCTTGCTCTGCGCCGCGGCGCCGAGCAGCTGGTTGCGCGCCGCCATCAGCGCGTCGTGGCCGCGGTTGTTGCTGTCCTTCAGGTACAGGTTGAAGCCGCCGGTGGTGCCGAGCTCGGTGACCGGCGGCGGCGCGATGGCGAACACCATGGCGTCCTTGATCTGGCTGAAGGCGCCCATGGCGCGGCCGGCCATCGCGTTCACGCTGGAATCGGCGCTGGTGCGCTCTTCCCAGTCCTTGAGCTTGACGAACACCATGCCGTTGTTCTGGCCGCTGCCGGCGAAGCTGAAGCCCTGCACCGCGAAGGTCGATTCGATGTGCTTGGCCTCGTTCTTCATGTAGTGCGACTCGACCTGCTCCATCACCTTCTGGGTGCGTTGCTGGGTGGCGCCGACCGGGGTCTGCACGATGGTGAACAGCACGCCCTGGTCCTCGTCCGGCAGGAACGAGGACGGCACGCGCGCGTACAGCAGCATCATGGCGCCGGCCAGCGCGGCATAGACCAGCAGGAAGCGGCCGCTGCGCGCCAGCATGCGGCGCACGGTGCTTTGGTAACGCGCGTTGCCGCTGTCGAACTTGGCGTTGAACCACTTGAAGAAACCCTTCTCGCCGTGGTGCTCGCCCTTCTTCAGCGGCGTCAACAGGGTGGCGCACAAGGCCGGGGTCAGCACGATGGCGACCAGCACCGACAGCGCCATGGCCGAGACGATGGTGGCGGTGAACTGGCGGTAGATGACGCCGGTCGAACCGGTCAGGAACGCCATCGGCACGAACACCGCGGCCAGCACCAGGCCGATGCCGACCAGCGCGCCGGTGATCTGGTCCATCGATTTGCGGGTGGCCTCGAGCGGACTCAGGCCCTCCTCGCTCATCAAGCGCTCCACGTTCTCGACCACCACGATGGCGTCGTCGACCAGCAGGCCGATGGCCAGCACCATGGCGAACATGGTCAGCATGTTGATGGAGAAGCCGAGCGCCAGCAGGATGCCGAGCGTGCCCAGCAGCACCACCGGCACCGCGATGGTCGGGATCAGGGTGGCGCGGAAATTCTGCAGGAACAGGAAGATCACCAGGAACACCAGCACCACCGCTTCCAGCAGGGTCTTCAGCACTTCGTTGATCGAGACCCGCACGAACGGCGTGGTGTCGAACGGCACCACCACCTTCAGGCCTTTCGGGAACGAGGGCTTCATCCGCTCCATCAGCGCGGCCACCGCGTCCGAGGTCTGCAGCGCGTTGGCGTTGGTGGCCAGCGAGACGGCGACGCCCGAGGCCGGCTGGCCGTTGTAGCGGCTGATCACCGAATAGCTCTCCGAGCCGAGTTCGACCCGGGCCACGTCGCCGAGCTTGAGCGCCGAGCCGTCGGCATTGGCGCGCACCACGATGTCGCGGAACTGCTCGGGGGTCTGTAGGCGGTCCTGCACGGTGATGGTGGCGTTGATCTGCTGGCCGTCGATGGCCGGCGTGCCGCCGAGCTGGCCGACCGCGATCTGCGCGTTCTGCGCCTGGATGGCGGCGATGACCTCGGCCGGCGCCAGCTTGTAGGCCGCCAGCTTGTCCGGGTTCAGCCAGATGCGCATGGCGTACTTGCCGCCGAACACCTGCACGCCGCCCACGCCGGGCACGCGCGACAGCGGCTCGACGATGGTCGAGGACACGTAGTCGGAGATGTCGTTGCGGTCCATGCTGCCGTCTTCGGACACGAAGCCCAGCACCTGCAGGAAGCCGGTGCTGGCCTTGTTGACGCTGATGCCCTGCTGCTGCACCACCGCCGGCAGCAACGGCGTGGCGGCCTGCAGCTTGTTCTGCACCTGCACCTGCGCGGTGTCCGGATCGGTGCCGGTCTTGAAGGTGAGGGTGATGCCGACGGCGCCGTTGGAATCGCTGGTCGAGGACATGTAGTCCAGGCCGTCCAGGCCGGTCATCGACTGCTCGATGATCTGGGTCACCGAGTTCTCGACCGCCTGCGCCGAGGCGCCCGGATAGACGGCGTTGATGGAGACCGTGGGCGGCGCGATCTGCGGGTAGCGCGAGATCGGCAGGCGGGTCAGCGCCAGGGCGCCGGCCAGCATGATGATGATGGCGATGACCCAGGCGAAGATCGGCCGGTCGATGAAGAAGCGTGCCATGGATGCGTTTCCTTAGTTGGCGGCCGGGGCGGCTTTGGCCTCGACGGCTTTCACCGGCGCGCCGGGGGCGATCTTCTGCAGGCCTTCGACGATGACCTTGTCGCCGGCCTTCAGGCCGGATTCGACCAGCCATTGGTCGCCGACGGTGCGGCTGACGGTGACGGTGCGGGCTTCGACCTTGCCGTCCTTGCCGACCACCATGGCGGTGGCGGCGCCGCGCGGATCGCGGGCGATGCTCTGCTGCGGCACCAGCACGGCGTCGGCGCGCAGGCCGCTGCCGATCACCGCGCGCACGTACATGCCGGGCAGCAGCAGGCCGTCCGGATTCGGCACCACCACGCGCAGGGTGCTGCTGCCGGTGGACGGATCGACCGTGGCCTCGGAGAACGCCAGGCGGCCGGTCTGCGCGTATTCGCTGCCGTCCTCGAGCAGGATCTTGACCGGCAAGCTGTCGGCTCCGCTCAGGGTGCCGGCGGCGATGCCCTTGCGCAGGGCCAGCAGTTCGGCGCTAGATTGGGTCAGGTCGACATGCATCGGATCGATCTGCTGCACGGTGGCCAAGGCCTGGGCCTGGCCGGCGCTGACCAAGGCGCCTTGGGTGACCGAGGAACGGCCGATGCGGCCGCTGATCGGCGACGTGATGCGGGCGTAACCGACATTGATGCCGCTGGCGCGGACCGCGGCCTGCGCCGCCTTGACGTCGGCCTCGGCCTGGCGCAAGGCGGCCTGCGCGGCGTCGTCGTCCTGCTTGCTGACGGCATCGATCTTGACCAGCTCGGCGCTGCGCTGCGCGTTCAGGCGCGCGGTGGTCAGCGACGCCTGCGCGCGGGCCAAGGTGGCGCGGGCGCTGTCGTCGCTGGCGCGGTACACGGCGTCGTCGATCTGGTACAGGGCTTCGCCTTGGCGCACCCGGCCGCCTTCGGTGAACAGACGGCGCTGGATGATGCCGCTCACCTGCGGCCGGACTTCGGCCACGGCCGATGCCGTGGTGCGGCCCGGCAGTTCGCGGGTCAGGGTCACCGGCGCGGTTTTCAGGGTGACCACGGTCACTTCCATAGCGCCGGGCGGCGGCGGGCCGCCTTCACCACCGCTACAGGCGGCGAGCACAAGAGCCAAGGCAAGCGAGGTCAAGCGGGGCATGGAGATGGCCATAAAAGGGTCCGGTAGGTCAGAATTAGGGTCGTAGTGTAAACGTTCATTCTCTTTTTGGCAAGAAAAGCACCGCCACGGAGAATGAAGCTTCGCTCAGGGCCAAGCCCTGCCCGCCTAGGAAACCATCAATCCGCGCCCGGCAACAGGGCCATTGGTCATGATGCAGGTCAAGCGCTCACGCGATGGCTAACCCGCGCACCGCGCCGATGGGTAGAATGCCTGCATCCCCAGATTCCGGAGCCCGCCATGACCGCTTTCCGCCTGCGCCTGTTGACCACCCTGCTCGCCCTAACCGTGGCCGGCGCCGCGTTCGCGCAATCCCTGCTCGGCGTCACCGTATACAAGAGCGCGTACTGCGGCTGCTGCCATCTGTGGATCGAACACCTGCAGAAAAGCGGCTTCCAGGTGACCGCCAAGGACGTGGACGACACCGCGCCGCATCGCCAGCGCCTGGGCATGCCGGCCAAGCTCGGCTCCTGCCATACCGCGGTGGTGGGCGGCTACGTGATCGAAGGCCATGTGCCGGCCGCCGACATCCGCCGCCTGCTGAAAGAGAAGCCGAAAGCCGTGGGCCTGGCGGTGCCGGGCATGCCGCTGGGCTCGCCGGGCATGGAATCGGCGCGGCCGCAGCCGTACGACACCCTGCTGGTGCTGAAGGACGGCTCGACCAAAGTCTGGGCCAAGCACTGAGCCACCCCCCGCCCGAAATCCGGCCTCTCAGCTTCTGAGACGCCGGCTCCGTATCGTGCATCTGCCGGCAACCGCCGGCCACGACACGGAGAATAACAATGACAAACGCGAAATCCACCCACATCACCCTGATCCTCGACCGTTCCGGCTCGATGGGCGACATCCAGGACGACATCATCGGCGGCGTGAATGCCTTCTTCGCCACCCAGGCCGCGCAGGACGGCCCGGTGACCGCCACCCTCGTGCAATTCGACGGCCAGGACCCGTTCGAACTGCTGGCCGACAACGTGCCCGTGGCCGAAGTGCGGCCGCTGACCGCCGCGACCTACGTGCCGCGCGCCGACACCCCGCTGCTGGACGCCATCGGCAACGGCATCCACCGGCTGGAGAAGCAGCTGGCCGCGTTGCCGGCCGAGGCCCGCCCCGGCGGCATCGTGTTCGTGATCGTGACCGACGGCATGGAGAACGCCAGCCGCCGGTTCACCCGCAGCCACGTCGCCGACCTGATCAAGGCCAAGCAGGCCGCGGGCTGGGAGTTCGTGTTCCTGTCCAGCGACCTGTCGGCGGTGCAGGAAGCCCGCGACTTCAACGTGCAGACCGACTCCTCCATCCGCTTCTCCAAGCGCAATACCCGCGAAAGCATGGAGGTGGCGGCGGAGAAAGTGGTGGTGTACCACCAACGCCGCGAACGGGTGAAGTTCAGCGACGGCGAGCGCAAGCGCCTGGACGACGGCGCGTAACTGGCGGCATCGGCAACCGGAAAAAGCAGGCTTCGGCCTGCTTTTTTCATGCGCCGGCTTATTCCTGCTCGGCGGCTTCGCGGCCCTGCTGGCGGATGACGGCTTCCTGGCGCGCGTCCTCGATCGACATCAGCACCGCGTCCAGATCGGCCTCGTGGCTGTCGAACACGAACTCGCCGCTCAGCGCGGAATCGGCCAGCAGTTCGCCTTTCTCGTACAGCGCCCACATCTCCTCGCCGAAATGGGTGTCGGCCAGTTCCGGCGCGAAGCGCGCCAGGCTGGCGCGCAGGTTGTGCACGTCGCGCAGCAGCATCTGGCGCGCGGCGTTGTTGCCGGCGGCGCTGACCACCTGCGGGAAGTCGATGATGACCGGGCCCTGCCCGGTGACCAGCACGTTGTATTCGCTCAGATCGCCGTGGATCAGGCCCAGACTGAGCATGCGCACCACGTCGCGCACCAGTTCGGCGTGGAACCAACGCGCCTGCTCGGCCTCCAGCTCCACCTCGCCCAGACGCGGCGCGCTGGCGCACTCGTCGTCGGTCACCAGTTCCATCAGCAGCACGCCGTGGAAATAGCCGTGCGGCCGCGGCACGCTCACGCCGGCCTCGTGCAGGGCGTACAGCGCGTCCACTTCGGTGTTCTTCCAGGCGGTTTCCTGTTCCTTGCGGCCGAACTTGGTGGCCTTCGCCATCGCCCGCATGGCGCGGCTGCCGCGCACCTTGCGTCCTTCCTGGTATTGCACGCGGGCCTGGAAACTGCGCTGGGCCATGTCCTTGTAGACCTTGGCGCACATCACCTCGTCGCCGCGTTGCACCACATACACGGCGGCTTCCTTGCCGCTTTTCAGCGGCCGCAATACGGCGTCGATGACGCCGTCGTCGATCAGGGCCTGCAGGCCGGCCGGGGTTCTCATGCGGCCATTATCGCCGATTGGGGGGATTGGCTTAGTTTTTTCTATGCCGGCGATAAGAACTTAGATTGAAGAAATACACTTTCCCTGTGGTATTCAAGGAAACTCGACTGCCCATCAGAGAATGAACCCACATTTACTTTTGAGGATGTGCTGATTCCCATTTTTTGAAGTGACTCATGGTGAGCAACAGGCGAAATGAGCAATTCACCACTTTTTTCAAAAGAAATGAATCCTCTATCAAATAAGTGATCAATAGATGGAGTCAGAAGCAAGCCATTCTCGCCGGCCAGTCGCTCTTCGTTCGTTGAATCTCGCCAAGGCTTGCAGTGGCTTGCCCTAAGATGCTCAATTCTATCCACATGAGTTATTCGGCAACGCGACTCGTAAGCCATCACATTTTTCTTGAACTGACCTTGACCGCGGCGAGCCAAAACCACTGCTGACTTGACGGTTTCTGGAATAACAGAATCCTGCCTAACTTTATTTATTTCGTATTCCTCCCACTCAGCCAGCCCGATAGCAACTTGCTGTTTAGGAACATCTTGTGCTTTTACGCCAGAAATTAACTTCCTAGCCTCGTAACCAATCAAATCAACAATCGCTTCAGCAAATTGATTAGAAAGCGAAGCTAAGTAGACTCCTTGCAATCCTTTGCCATTTTGCTGTAACGGCGCATATTTATTTGGGAGCAGCGGCGCCAACTTGCCCATGTATTCAGACGGCCTAATTGGCCCAGCGAGTTCCACAAACTGGACATCTACTCGCCAGCCAATTTTTTCCCAGTAAGCGCCTGCGTTTCCAAATTCAATTGGCTTAGGTGCCTCATAACAATGGGAAGCAACAATTCCGATTGCCTTGATAAATGTTCCAGCGAACGAAAAAACAATATCGCCTGGAGACACCTCCCTCATGAAATCATAAAAAGCGTTTTTTTCGCCATCCGCTCTTACTTTCGGCGACCACAGATAACCGCCCCCAACTTCATGGGTGTATGTCTGATTTTGGTTGACCCACCAATAGCGCATAAAAGAGATACTGCCATCATTTTGTTTTTTCTGCAAAAAATGCAGAGTCTCAGATGATATAAACTAGCCACCCATTTCCAGATCATTTATATGGCCACCCCCAACGCCACCGTCTACAAGTGCGAGCTCCAGGTCACCGACATGGACCGGCACTACTACGCCAGCCACAACCTGACCCTGGCCCAGCACCCGTCGGAAACTGACAGCCGGCTGATGGCGCGCCTGATCGCCTTCGCCCTGTTCGCCGAGGAGCGCCTGGAAATGGGTCGCGGCCTGAGCACCGAGGAGGACCCGGACCTGTGGCTGCGCGACTACACCGGCGAGGTGGACCTGTGGATCGACCTGGGCCAGCCGGACGAGTCGCGGGTGAAGAAGGCCTGCGCGCGGGCCAAGCACGCGGTGGTGTTCGGCTATAACGGCAACGCCTTCGACATCTGGTGGGGCAAGAACGCGGGCGCCCTGGGCCGCTTCAAGAACCTGAGCGTGGTGGACATCGCCGCCGAGGACCTGGAAGCCGCCACCGCGGCGTTCCTGCAGCGCGGCATGCGCCTGACCGCCATGATCCAGGACGGCGAACTGCAGCTGATGAGCGAAGACGTGACCGTGGCCATGCGCCCGAACTGGCGCCAACGCGCGGGCTGAGTTCTCGCCCGGTGAGACGGGCGGGTGTAGAATAGCAATCAAGGGACGGAGGTACCTCCGTCCCCGACCAAGATTGGCCCACTCCACGGGCCGGGCGGATTTAACCCGACTTGCCGGGCCCGGCGTATCGCCAAACCGGCTAAACAGGAGAACAACCATGACTGACGTGCTCGACGCGGATAGCGTCCTGTCCATCCTCGCCAAACGGCCGCAACCTCGCATCACCCGCCGCCGCCGGCTCAACCCCGACTGCAAAGAGCCCCGCTACGCGGTCGCCACCTTCCAGGGCATATGGCACCGCAAGTTCCCGCTCGACTACAGCAAGCAGTTCGGACAACGCGTTCCGGACTGGATTTGGGTCGAACACCCGGAGACCATCATTGCGCTTTCCAATCTGGCCATGTCCGAGGGCAAGCTGTTGCCGGACGTGTCGCCGGAGCCGTCGATCGAGCAGGAGCTGCAGGAACTGAAAGACCTGCGCGCCGCGCTCCAGGCCGAACTGGATGCGGTCAGCCATGTGCTGTCGGAGGCGCCGGTGGCGATGTCCAGCCCGGAATACCACGACTTGATGCATCTGTGCACGCGGATATACCTGATCGACCGCAATTTGGCGCTTCTGGCCGGCCATCAGGAGGATCGGGCATGAGACTGCGTATCCGCATCGGCGGATCCGCCGTCCGTTACACCTTCATCGACCTGGTGCCCGGCACCGACGAAAACCACCGCCCGGTGTTCGACTACATCGCCGACGGCCGGCGCCTGCGCATCAGCCGGCGGGAATACGAGGCCATACGGCGCAATCCGGCCCGCTACTACTTCAGCACTGAGGCCAAGGTGAACCAGCGGTGTCTGAGCGAGGGTGTAGCCTTTTGATGAAACAACAGGGCGGAGACGACTCCGCCCTGTTTACTGGATACGCGCCAACTCCGCCTCCAGACCGGCGTCCACGCCGTCCATCATGGCGTTCATGGCGTACGCGCGCTGGTTGACGTCTCGGTACCAGCGCTGCATCACCGACACCCGCTGGCCGTATTCCTCATCGCTGAAATAGGCGGCCGGCTCGGCGTTCAGGCGCTTGGCCACGCTTTCGTCCATACGCTTGGCCTGGGTGTCCATGGCCAGGCAATAAAGATACGCCTCGCCGGAGTTGGCCTTGTCGTAGCAGCTGCGGATGGCGGCGGTGGCGCCGGCGATGCCCTGCTCTCGGTAGATGCCGAAGAACGCGCCGCTGGCGTTCAGGCCGATCTGTTTCGGGCCGGACGCGGCGTGGGCGGAAGCCGAGAAGGCCAAGGCGGCGAAGACGAGGGAACGCAGAATCATGGGGGCTCGTGGCGCCGTCTGGCGCGGGCAAAGGGGTTGCGGTTAGCATACCCGATTCCTCCGCCGGACCCGCCATGACCGACATCACGCCCGAGCTGATCGCCGCCTACCGCGCCACCGACTACATCGCCAAGCTGCCGGACGGCCCGGCAACCCTGCGCGTGGATGCGCCCTGCCCGGCGCTGGCGGCGTATCTGGCGCAGGTCAGGGCGGAAACGGCCGCCGTCATCACCGCCTACAACCCCTACAGCGAAGCCTGCGACGCGGAAGAAAACCGTACCGCACATGCCGCTTTGAAAGAAATCCTGAAAGCCATGGGTCTGGCCACCCTGCCCTGCGACGGCAGCGACCCGGGCGGCCGTTGGCCGACCGAACACGGATGGCTGGTGCCGGGCATCGGCAAAGCCGCCCTGCGCGGCCTGGCCACGGTGTTCGGGCAGAACGCGGTGCTGTGGATCGAAGCCGACGGCGTACCGCGCTTGGAGCTGTTGCGCTGAAGGCGGAATATGACCGGCTTTCATACGGCTGTCACAAACCCGGCGTAGAGTGCGCGGTGAACAACTTAGACATTGTTCACTCTCTCCTTCGGATTTTCTCCGCCTCGGCCACCCGTCACACGGTGGCTTCTTTTTTGCCTAGACGCCTGTAACGGCCACAGCCATCGCCAACAGGCACAGCACCACCGCGCTGCTGGCCTGGATGCGCAGGCGGTAGAACCAGGCGGGAATCAGCTCGGCGCGGTGCAGGGTGCGGTCCACCGCCAGCAAGGCGAAAAACACCGCGACCAACAGCAGGAACGGCGCCGGCCCGGCCGGCAACAGCAAAGCAAGCCAGGCCGCCAAGGCCAGCACATTGCTGCTGACCAATAGATTGAGCGGCGCGCGCGCGGCGAAGAACAGGTGCACCGCCCAGTGGATGCCGGCGATGAAGGCGGCGATGACCGCGCCGTAACCGAGCGTCCAAGCCGGCCACGGCGCCAGCTGGGGCGCCAGCCAGTGCCCGGCCGCGCCGATGGCGAACGGCAGGATGCCGGACAGGGTCAAGACACGGGCGGTGCGGGTCGGATTCGGGTTCATGGCGGGCCTCCTGAAATACCGGACTTAGCATAAATCAGTGGCCGGCCGCTTGCCGTGAAAGCACGCCAGAAAAGAGCGCAAGCCTTCGGAAAATCGGGGAAATTCGGCCTGATTTCGGGTAAAATGGGCGCTTTCTTCCCCTGTTTGGAGCCCGTAATGACCCATCCCGTCCTCGCCGCCCTTGGCCTGTCCAGCAC
>JAYSFF010000015.1:0-35150 GCA_041913425.1 Arenimonas sp.
CCGTGGAGGCCGATGCCCGCGCCGCGCTGACCGCCGCCGGCTGCGATTTCAGCCGCCTGCGCCTGATCCGGATGCCCTACGACGACACCTGGCTGCGCGACAGCGGCCCGATCACCCTACGCGAGGGCGAGGGCTTCCGCCTGCTCGACTTCCATTTCACCGCCTGGGGCGGCAAATTCGAGGCCGGGCTGGACGACCAGATCGTGGCGCGCTTGGCCGAGCAGGGCCATTTCGGCGCCGCCCGCCACCAGCGCATCGAGTTCGCCCTGGAAGGCGGCGGCATCGAGACCGACGGCGATGGCACACTGCTGTCGACCTGGCACTGCCTGCATGAACGCCACCCAGACAAATCCCGCGCCGAAATCGAGGCCGTGCTGAAAGCCGCACTGAACCAGCACCGTGTGCTCTGGCTGGAGCACGGCTATCTGGAAGGCGACGACACCGATGCCCACATCGACACCTTGGCCCGCTTCGCCTCGCCGGCGCGCATCGTGTACCAAGGCTGCCAGGACCCGGCCGACAGCCACTTCGGCGAACTGCAGGCGATGGCCGCCGAACTGCGCGCCCTGCGCCGCACCGACGGCACGCCGTATGAACTGTTCGAGCTGCCCTGGCCGCAACCGGTGCTGGACGGCGGCCGCCGCTTGGCCGCGTCCTACGCCAATTTCCTGATCGTCAACGGCGCCGTGCTGATGCCGGTGTATGGCGACGCCGCCGACGCCGAGGCGCTGGCGGTGATGGCGCGCGCCTTCCCCGGCCGTGAGATCGTCGGCATCCCCTGCCGCGACCTAATCTGGCAGAATGGCAGCCTGCACTGCTGCACCATGCAACTGCCCGAAGGACTGTTGAAATGAACGCCCGAACCCTGAAAGCGGCCCTGATCCAGGAAATCGACCACGGCAGCGCCGAGGCCAATCTGGCGGTGATCGAGCAGCGCGTGGCCGAGGCCGCGTCCGCCGGCGCCCGCCTGGTGCTGTTGCAGGAACTGCACAACGGCGCCTATTTCTGCCAGCACGAATCGCCGGCCGAGTTCGACCGCGCCGAACCGATTCCCGGCCCGAGCACCGGGCGCCTGTCGGCGCTGGCCGCCAAGCACGGCGTGGTGTTGGTGGCGTCCCTGTTCGAACGCCGCGCCGCCGGTCTGTACCACAACACCGCGGTGGTGTTCGAACGCGACGGCCGTCTGCTCGGCAAGTACCGCAAGATGCACATCCCGGACGATCCGGGCTTCTACGAGAAGTTTTACTTCACGCCCGGCGACCTCGGCTTCGAACCGATCGACACCAGCATCGGCCGCCTCGGCGTGCTGGTGTGCTGGGACCAGTGGTATCCGGAGGCCGCACGCCTGATGGCGCTGGCCGGCGCCGAACTGCTGGTCTACCCGACCGCCATCGGCTGGGATCCGGACGATTCCAACGAGGAAAAAGCGCGCCAGCGCCAGGCCTGGCTACTCAGCCACCGCGGCCATGCCGTGGCCAACGGCATCCCGGTATTGAGCTGCAACCGCACCGGCTTCGAGCCCTCGCCGATCGGCGCCAGCGGCATCCGCTTCTGGGGCAGCTCGCACGTGCTCGGCCCGCAGGGCGAATACCTGGCCGAGGCCGGGCTGGACGCGCCGGAGATCCTGTACGCCGACATCGACCTGGCGCGCAGCGAAAGCGTGCGCCGGATGTGGCCGTTCCTGCGCGATCGGCGCATCGACGCCTACGCCGACCTGCTCAAGCGCTACCGCGATTGATTCCATGAACCTGCCCGATTTCGCCGGACAGCCGGTCACGCAGGTCACCGTCGGTGCCGTCGAGTACACCCTGCTCGGCACCGCGCATGTCTCGCCGAAAAGCCTGGAAGCGGTCAAGCTCGCCATCGACAGCGGCCGGTACGACACCGTGGCGGTGGAGCTGGACGCCAACCGGCACCGGCAGCTGACCGAACCGGACGCGCTGTACCGGCTCGACATCTTCCAGATCATCCGCGACGACAAGATCGGCTTGGTCGCCGCCAACCTGTCGCTGGCCGCCTACCAGCGCCGGCTGGCCGACCAGCTCGGCATCGAGCCCGGCGCCGAACTGAAGGCGGCTTCGACCGAGGCCGTGGCGCGCGGCCTGCGCCTGGAACTGATCGACCGCGACGCCGGCATCACCCTGAAACGCACGTGGGCCAAACTCGGCTTTTTCCGGCGCGCGCAACTGGCGGCCGGCCTGGGCGTCAGCCTGATCAGCTCCGACGATATCGGCGAAGCCGAGATCGAGCAACTGAAGCAGGGCGATATGCTGGAATCGAGCTTCGGCGAATTCGCCAAACAGACGCCGCAGCTGTTCGAGAGCATCATCGCCGAACGCGACCGTTACATGGCCGCCAAACTGCTCACGCTGCAGGACGCGCCGTCGGTGCGGCGGGTGTTGGCGGTGATCGGCGCCGGGCACTTGGCCGGCTTGGAGCAGGCGCTGCAGGATGCGGGCAACCGCGATCCGGAAATCCTGGCCGCACTGGATGCGGTACCGGCCGGCTCGAACATCCCCTGGTTCACCCTGTTTTTGCTCGCCTTCCTCGGCTTGGGCTTCGCTTGGGGCTTCCAGCAAGGCGGTCTGGCCTTGGCCGGCACCTTGCTGCTGCAATGGATCCTGATCACCGGCACCGGCGGCCTGATCGGCTGTCTGGCCGCGCGCGGGCACTGGCTGAGCTGCCTTGCGGCGTTCGTCGCCTCGCCGCTGACGCCCCTGCATCCGGCGCTGAGCTCGGGCATGGTCTCGGCCTACGTCGAAGCCAAGATGCACAAACCGACCTACGAGGACCTGCTGCGGCTGAAGGACGACACCACCGAAATATCCGGCTGGTGGAAGAACCGCTTCGCGCGCATCCTGGTCAACTTCATCCTGACCAACACCGGCACCGCGCTGGCGGTCTGGGCGGCCGGAGCCGCCCTGCTGCTGAAAGTCGGCTGAGGCGCGCTCAGCCGACGCCGCGCGCGGCGCGCAGTCCGCGTACCGCGCCGGTACGCAGATCGTCCAGGATGGCGTAGATGGTCGGCAGGAACAGCAGGCTGACCACGGTCGAGAACGCCAGGCCGCCGGCGATGGCGCGCGCCATCGGGAAATACGGCGGACCGTCGCCGGCCATCTGGGTCTGACCGAGCGAGATCGGCACCATCGCCAGGATCGCGGTGCCCATCGTCATCAGGATCGGCCGCAGGCGTTCGCGGCTGCCCTCCACCAGCGCATCGGTGCGCGACATGCCGCCGCGGCGCAGGTTGTTGATGTGCTCGATCATCACGATGCCGTTGTTGACCACCACGCCCATCAGCACCAGGATGCCGATGAAGGCCATGACGTTGAATTCGGTGCCGGTCAGCCAGAACAGCCAGAACACGCCGAGCACCGAGAACACCACGCCGCTCATGATCGCCGACGGGAACAGCAGCGACTCGAACACGGCAGCCATCACCACGTAGATCATCACCAGCGCCAGCAGCAGGTTGAACAGCATCTGCTGCATCGCCTCCTGGTCGTCCTGCCCGCCGCCGCCGTCGAAGCTGAAGGTGTAGCCGGGCGGGAACGCGACCTGCTTGAGGCGCTCCTCCATGGCCTTGCGCGCCTCCGGCGGGGTCACCTTGTCGGCCATGTTGGCTTCGATGGCGAGGGTTGTCTGGCGGTTAGAACGCTGGATTTCGGTAGCCGCGGCCTTGACCTCGACGTCGACCAGGGCCAGCAACGGCACGCTGTTGCCGTCCGGCGCCAGCACGGTAAAGCCGGCGATGTCCTCGGTGCCGAAATCCTCGGCGCCGGCGAAGCGGACCCAGACCGGGACCTCGGTGTCGTCGCGGCGAAACTCGCGCAGCGGCGCGCCGCGCAGGGCCAGGCCGACGTACTGCGAGACCTGTTCGGCGCTGAAGCCGAAGGCGGCCGCACGCTCGCGGTCGACGCGCACCGACAGCTCGCTGTTCTTGTCGCCGACGTTGACGCGCACGTCGCGCAGCTGCGGCAGCGCGGACAGCATCGGCACGATGTCGGCGCCGAGCGCCTTCAGCGTTTCCGAGGAATCGCCGACCAGCTGGACCTGCACGGTGTTGCCGCCGAAGCCTCCGCCTCCGCCCGGTCCACCGCCCTGGTTACCGATGCCGAGCTTGGCGCGGGCCGATTTCGGCAGCGCCTCGCGGATGCGCTCTACCAGCTTCTTGCTGTCCTCGGCGCTGTCGGATTCGAACTTGATATTGGTGCCGCCCCAGCCCTGCTCGCTGAAGTACGAATAGATCTGGGTGATGCCGTAGGCCTTGCGGTTGGCCTCCAGGAAGGCCTCGACGCGGGCGACTTCGTCCGACATCTGCTCCTTGGTGTAGGCCCCGTTCCACTGGTAGAACACGCTGGTTTCGCCGATGTCCTCGCCGCCGAACATGTTGGTCTTCATCTGCGTCATCGGCACCAGGCTGACCGCGACGATCAGCAGGATGCCCAGCACGCTCTTGCCTCGGTGCTCCAGGGTCCAGCGCAGGAAGGCCGCGTAGCGGTTCTGCAGGCGCGGGATCAGGCCGCGGTCGTCGCGCACCGCCGGCGGCGTCTTCAGCCGCGCCGACAGCATCGGGATCAGGCTGACCGCGACCAGCCAGGAGGCCAGCAGCGACACCGAGATGGTGATGGCGATCTGCGACATGAAGATGCTGAGCATGTTGCGCTCGCCGAACAGGTTCGGCACGAACACGATGCAGTGGCAAAGCGTGCCGGCCGACAGCGCGATGGCGACGTTGCGGGTGCCGACCAACGAGGCGCGCACCGGCTGGCCGGGCATGCGCTCGCGCTCCTGGTAGATGCTCTCGACCACCACCACGGCGTTGTCGACCAGCATGCCGACCGCGAGCAGCAGGCCCATCATGGTCAGGATGTTGAGGGTGACGCCGGCGAAATACATGAAGCCGAGCGTCATCACGAAGCAGATCGGGATGGCGGTGGTGACCATCAGCGTCGACGGCCAATGCCGCAGGAAGAAATACAGCACGATGACCGACAGCAGCAGGCCGACCAGGCCGGCTTCGGCCAGTTCCAGCAGGGAGCCGGTCACCGCCTCGCCCTGGTCCTCGACCACCAGCACCTGCACGCCGTCCATCTCCGGATCGCGCGAGATGGTGTTGACCTCGGCCAGCACGTCGCGCGCCACCTGCACCAGGTTGGCGCTGCGCTCCTTGAAGATGTCGAGGCCGACCGCCGGACGGCCGTCCAGGCGGCGGCCGTAGTCCATGCGCGCCGGCTTGAGCTGCACGTCGGCGACGTCGGCCAGACGGGTGCCTTTGCCGTCGATGACGATGTCGCGGTACTGCTGCAGATCGTCGATTTCGCCGACCGGCTGTACCCGGAAGCGGCGTCCGCCGTCGTCGATCTGGCCGGCCGACACCGAGAAATTGGCGTCGCGCAGGCGGCTGTTGAGCTGGTTCAGGCTGATGCCGCGGGCATCAAGCCGGTCCTGCGCGATGGCGATCTCGACCTCGTTCGGCGGCGCGCCGGTGACATCGACCCGGGCCACGCCGTTGATGCGCTCCAGGCGGCGCTTGAACTCGCGTTCGATCATGTCGTATTCGCGGGTCAGGTCGCGGTTGCTGGCCAGGCGCACCTTCAGCACCGGCTCGTCGCTGGTCGAGAACTTCAGCACGAAATAGCGCTGCAGGTCGTCCGGCAGCTCGTCGCGGATGGCGTCGATCCGCTCGCGCGCTTCCGACGCGGCGATCGAGGCGTCGCGCCCCCAGTCCGAGAACTGGATGAACATCGAGGCGCCGTCGGCGCGCGCGCTGCCTTCCATGCGCTTGACCCCGGTCATGGTCGACACCGCCTCCTCGACCGGCCGCAGCACGGTACGCTCCACTTCCCCCGGCGTCGAGCCGCTGTACGGCAGCTGCAGGAAGATGCCCGGGAAGGTCACCGCCGGAAAGGCCTCCAGCGGCAGGCGCACGGCCGCGATCAGCCCGACCACGAACATCGAGACGAAGAACATCACCGTGGTGACGGGACGCTTGATGCTGAATCCGGCGACGCTCATGCCGCACCGCCCTCCGTGTCCAACTCGTCCTCGGAACGGGCGCGGGCCAGGCGGCCGCGCGCCACATAGAAATCATCCGGTTTCCGGTCGAGCAGGTCGTACACCACCGGCACCACCAACAGGGTCAGCAGGGTCGAGACCAGCAGGCCGCCGATCACCGTGATCGCCATCGGCGCGCGCACCTCGGCGCCGTCGCCGGTGGCCACCGCCAGCGGCAGGAAGCCGAACAGGGTGCACAGCGTGGTCATCACGATCGGGCGCAGGCGCGAGCGCGCGCCTTCGATCAGCGCCTCGCGTTTGGGCAGACCGGCCTCGCGCGCCTGGTTGACGCGGTCGACCAGGATGATGGCGTTCTTCACCACCAGCCCCACCAGCAGGATCAGGCCGATGAACACCACCACCGAAACCGTGGATCCGGTCAGCAGCAGGGCCAGGATCGCGCCGACCAGCGCCAGCGGAATGCTGAACAGGATGACGAACGGATGCAGCAGCGACTCGAACTGCGAGGCCATCACCAGATAGACCAGGAACACCGCCAAGCCGAAGGCGAACAGCAGCGAGGCGATCGACTCGGCCAACTCCTCGCCCTGGCCGCCGATGTGCATGCGGATGCCGGCGCTGAGCGGATCGGCGCGCACCATGTCCTCGACCTCGGCCACCGCCGTGCCGAGGTCGATGTCGCGCAGGTTGGCGGACACCACCGCCACGCGCACCTGGTCGGCGCGGTGGATCTCGCTCGGGCCGGTGGTGGCGATCACCTCGGCCACCGTGGCCAGCGTCACCGGATTGGCGGCGCCGGGATTGACGATCAGGTTGCGGATGTCGTCGACGCTGGCGCGGTCGCTCTGGCTCGCCCGCACCAGCACGTCGATCTTGCGGCTGCGGAAGCTGTAGCGGGTGGCCACGTCGCCGCGCACGTTCTTGACCACCATATCGGCGATCTGGCGCGTGGTCAGGCCCAGCGCGCCGGCACGTTCCTGGTCGAAGCGGATCTGCACTTCCGGGAACCCCTGTTCGACGGTCGACTTGACGTCGGCGTAGTGCGGGTTGGTGCGCAGCATGTCGGCCAGCTTGCGGCCGGCGGCCTGGATTTCGGCCAGATCCTGGCCGCGCAGCTCGATTTCCAACGGTGCCGAGAAGCTGAACAGCTCGGGGCGGCTGAAGTCGATCTGCGCGCCGGCCACCGCTTGGCCGCTGGTGCGCAGGGCTTCGGTCAAGGCCGCTTCCCGCTCTTCGCCGCCGTCGGCCATCACCACGGTGAGCTTGCCGATGTTCTCGC
The DNA here is from genome assembly GCA_041913425.1 of Arenimonas sp. Classification (GTDB taxonomy): domain Bacteria; phylum Pseudomonadota; class Gammaproteobacteria; order Xanthomonadales; family Xanthomonadaceae; genus Arenimonas. The sequence goes on from JAYSFF010000015.1 coordinate 7,298, forward strand.
CGCTTTCAGTCGGGCTGGCGTCCAGTCGGGTGCCGGAACCGCTGACGCCGTACAGCGCCTTGACGCCGGGGTTGCCGGCGTGCGCCTGCTGCAGCGAGCGGACCACCTGGTCGGTATCGCGCAGCGGCGTACCGGGCGGCAGCTTGACCGTCATCTCGAAGCGGTCCTGCGCCAGTTGCGGGATCAGGTCGGTGCCCAGCAGCGGCACCGCCAAGAGGCTGAGCGCGAACGCCGCGCCGGCCACCGCAAGCACGCCCGCGCGCCGCTCGAGCGCGCGCGGCAACTGGCGCAGGTACGCCTGCTCCAGGCGGTGATAGGGCGACATCGCCAAGTCGCTCAGGCGGCCCATCAGCGGTCCGATCACGCGCGCAGCCAGGCGCCAGACGCGCACGCCCAGCCACAGCGCGCGGGTGTACAGCCAGCGCGCGCCGGCACCGATGCCGTACAACAGCCAGGCCAACGGCCGCTGCCAAGCGCGGGTCGGCTGCCAGCGCGGATGCGCGGGCTCCTCGGCGAAGGCCATCGGCGCGGTGTCGCGCCAGCCGCTCAGCATCGGGATCAAGGTCATCGACACCACCAGCGAGATGCCGATGGCGGTCGCTACGGTCAGCGCCTGGTCGCGGAACAGTTCGCCGGCAATGCCCTCGACGAATACCAGCGGCAGGAACACCGCCATGGTGGTCAGGGTCGAGGCCACCACCGCCAGGCTGACTTCGCGGGTGCCTTCGATGGCGGCGCGGAACACGCCCAAGCCGCGTTCACGCGCCTTGGCGATGCTCTCCAGTACCACGATCGAGTCGTCCACCACCAGACCGGTGGCCAGCGCCAGGCCGCCGAGCGACATCACGTTCAGGGTCAGGTCGAACTGGTCCATGAAGAAGAACGTGGTGATGATCGACACCGGCAGCGACAGCGAGATCACGAACGTGCTCCAGCCGTCGCGCAGGAACAGGAAGATGATCAGCACCGCCAACAGACCGCCCAGCACGGCGTCGAACTTGACGTCGCTGATGGCGCTGCGGATGAATTTGGACTGGTCGTCGACCACGGTCAGCTCGATGTCGGACGGCATCTCGCGCCGCAGCTGCCCGATCGTGGCCGAGACCGCATCGGCGGTCGAGACGGTATTGGCGTCGCCCTCCTTGTAGATGGCGAGCTCGACCGCCTCCTTGCCGCCGAGCCGGATGACCGATTCGCGTTCCTTGTGGCCCTGGCGCACCTCGGCCACGTCCTTCAGGCGCACCGGCATGCCGGCCGCCGGCGTGCTGCCGGAACCGCCCGAGCTGCTGCGCACGTTGCTGGCGGCGGCGATGGCCTCGGCCGAACCGGTGCGGGCCGCAATCGCCATCATCTGTTGAGCGGCGCTGGCGGCGCCGTTGTCGCTGGCCGACCGGGTGGTCACCAGCATGTCGCGCATCTCCTCGACGCTGGCGAACTGGTTGACCGTGCGCACCAGATAGCGCTGGTTGCCCTCCTCCAGACGGCCGCCGGAGACGTTGACGTTCTCCTGCTTCAGGCGCTGGATCACGGTATCGATCGGCAGGTTGAGCTGGGCCAGCTTCTGCTGGTCGATCTCGACCTGCACTTCGTCCTCCAGACCGCCGCCGACCTTGACCGCGGCGACGCCTTCGACCGGCTCCAGCTTCTTCTTCAGGTCGTCGTCGGCGAAGCGGCGCAGCTCGGTGAGCCGGCGCAGATCGTCCGGATCGCCGCCCTTGGCGGTCAACACCAGGCGCATGACCGGTTCGGTCGAGGGATTAAAGCGCAGCAGCACGGGCGCCTTGGCCTCCAACGGCAATTGCAGGGTCTCGATCTTGTCGCGCACCTCCAGGCTGGCCTGGTCCATATCGGTGCCCCAGGCGAATTCCAGCACCACGTCGCTCTGGCCGGTGCGCGATACCGATTTCAGCTTGCGCAGGCCCTTGACCACGCCGAGCGCCTCTTCGGCCGGCTCGGTGATCAGCGTCTCGACTTCCGCCGGCGCGGCGCCGGTGTATTCGGTGCGCACGGTCAGCGTCGGGTAGCTGAGGTCGGGCAACAGGTTGACCTTCAGGTTCGACAGCGCCAGGAAGCCGAACAACAGGAAGGTCAGCGTCGCCATCAGGATGGTGACGCGCCGCCGGGTGGAGAACTCCACCAGGCTGAAGCCGCCGGCGTCGTCGCGCGCGGCTCCGTCGTGTTTCGCGCCGTCCATCATTTCGCTTCCGGCTTGACGGCCGTCTTCGGCTTGTCGCCCAGGACCTGCACCGGCGTGCCGTCACGCAGCGCGACCTTGCCGGCGGTGATCACGCGGTCGCCAGCGTTCAGGCCGGCGCGGATCTCGATCCACTCGCCCTCGGTGTAGCCGGTGCGGATGCCGACCCGGGCCGCCTTGCCGCCGCGCACCACGAACACGGCCGGATCGTTCTCATCGTCCAGCAGCGCCGAACGCGGCACCACCAGGGCATCGGCGCGCTGGTCGTAATCGATGCGCAGGCGGCCGAACATGCCGGGCTGCAGCTGCTCGCCGGCGTCGAACGAACAGACCACGCGGAACGTGCCGCTGCCGGAATCGATCACCGGCGCGATGCGGTCGACGCGGCCTTCGAAGCGCTGGCCCGGCAGGGCATCGACGGTCAGCGCGACCGGCTGTCCGGCCTTCAGCGTGGCCAGTTCGCGTTCGGGCACGTTCAGCGTGGCCTCCAGGCGCGAGATGTCGACGATGCGGAAAATCGGGGTGTTGATCTGCACGAAGTTGCCGGGCTTGATCGAGCGCTCGGCGATCACGCCGGAAATCGGCGCGGTCACGTTCGCGTAGGAGACCTCGAGATTGGCCAGGCGGTTGACCGCGCGCGCGTTCTCGAGATCGTATTTCAGCTGGTCGATGTCGTTGGCCGACACCAGCTGGCGCTTCGACAGCTCCAGCGCGCGGTTGTAGTTGGCTTCCAGTTTGCGCACCTGGGCGTTGCTCTGCGCGGCCTGCAGACGCGAGCGGTCGGAGTCCAGGCGCACCAGCACCTGGCCGGCGCGCACGCGTTGGCCGATTTCGGCCGGAACCGCGAGCGCCACGCCGGAGGTCTTGGCGACCACCTGCGATTCGCCGCGCGCCTCCAGCGGCGCGGTGCCCGAGTAGCTGGCGGCGATGGCGCGCCGCGCGACCGGCACCGCCTCCACCGTGACCGGATCCGGCGCCTTCTGGCCGGCGGCGCCCGGCTTGCCGTCCCCGGATGCGGCCTCGGCCTTGGCATCGGGCTTGCCGCCGCAGGCGCCCAGCGCCAGGCTCAGGCCGATCAGCAGAACAGCGGATTTGACGTTTTTGGAAGAAGATTGCATGGGTGCCTGCCGGTTGCGCGAAGGTGGGAAATTACCGGCCATGCTAGCGCCATGGCCGTTGCCGTGTATCTGCCTAAAGTCATGAATACTTGCCTGATTCCGGTGAATTCTGGGTATAATTGTCGCACGTGAACCACTTCCCGGCCCCGACATGAGCAAAACACCCCTTCTCCTCGGCATGCTGCTGGCTTTCGCCGCAGGCAACGCCTTCGCCAAAGGCGACGCGCAGAAAGGCAAGTCCTTGGCGTATACCTGCACCGGTTGCCACGGCATCGCCGAATACAAGAACGCCTACCCGAGCTACCATGTGCCCAAGATCGCCGGCCAGAACGAAGGCTACCTGGTCAGCGCGCTGACCGCCTACGCCAAGGGCGAACGCAGCCACCCGACCATGAAGGCGCAGGCCATGAGCTTCAGCGCCCAGGAAATCGCCGACATCGCCGCTTACATCTCCGCGCAGACGCCGGCGAAGAAATAAGGGAAGCCACCAGATGAAGACCCAACTCGTTATCGCCCTCGCCGCGTACGCCCTCGCCGGACAGGCCTCCGCCCTCGGCGTCAAGGGCAACGCCGCCGCCGGCAAGCAGAAGGCCGTGGTTTGCGCCGCCTGCCATGGCGCCGACGGCAACAAGACCCTCGACAACACCTACCCCAAGCTGGCCGGCCAATATCCGGACTATCTGCTGAAAGCCTTGAGGGATTACAAGTCCGGCAAGCGCGCGAACGCCGTGATGGCCGGACAGGTCCAAGCCCTGAGCGAAGCCGACATGGCCAATCTTGCCGTGTATTACGGCTCGCTGCCGGGCCAGATGGGCGTGGTCAAATAACCCTTGTCGCATGACACGGAAAAGCGGGCTCCGGCCCGCTTTTTTCATGGCCCGGTTTTCGCCTGCGGCTTCAGGCACTCCTGCTCGTACAACGTGCGCGTGCGGCGCCAGACCGCCTGGGTCTTGGCCGACACGATCAAATCCCACCACGCCCGGCATTGGCGCTCCTCCTCCGGGCTGAGCGTATCCGGATCGTCCTTGGGCACGAAGTAGCCGTCGTCGTTGGCGGTGAAGCCGCAGGCGCCGCCGGCCGCCAACACCGCCAGCTTGCATTGCAGGAAGGCGCCGGGACGGCCCGGAATGGGGATTTTGACCGTCGCCGTGGTCTTTTCCACCGCCGTCTCCAGCACGCGCTGCAGGCGCGGCCGGTCGCCCTGCCAGTCCGCGTCGAACCGGGTGGCGCGGTACTCCAGCGCCACCGGCCGCTTGAGCAGCGCGTCCATGTCGTCCAAACCCGGCCGCTGCAGGTCGAAATCGGGCGATCGGCCGTTGCGCAGGAACGCGTCCAAAGCCTGCTGCGGAACCAGCACGCGGCCGTCGGCGGAATGGATGCGCGGCGCATCGGAAGCCGGTGCGGGATCGCCGGCCGATGTTGCGGGTGAATGCTTGGCGACTGCGGAATTCACCGAGCGCGGGCCTTTAGCCGGCGGCTCGGCAGCGGCGATGGCAATCGGTGCCTGCGGCGGCTTCCGGCGTACGATGAACTCGACCGCGGTGACGCTCTGGAAAGCCGGTACCGCAAGCCGCACTGCCGTTGCGCCGGCCAGCCAGACCAACAGGGCCGCATGCGCGGCGATGACGGCGGCCAGTAGCGCGGCGTTGCGGATCAACGCGGGATGAAAGGCGCCGTGCCGGAACCGTGGTCGGTGGCGTCGCGCACCGCGGTGATGGCGGGGATCTTGGCCATCATCGTTGTTTCGATGCCCTGCTTCAGGGTCACGTCGGCCATGCCGCAGCCGTGGCAACCGCCGCCGAAGCGCAGGTAGACCACGCCGTCGGCGTCGATCGAATCCAGGCTGACGCGGCCTTTGTGCGCGGCCAGCTGGGGATTGATCTCGGACTCGATCAGCCACATCACCTGCTCGGCCAGGGAACTGCCTGCATCGGGCGCGCGGCCTTTGATGTTGGGCGCGCGGATGGTGAGCTGGCTGCCGGTGGCGGTGGCGGTGATGTCGATGTGGGCGCCGTCCAGGAATTTGACGCTGGCGGCGTCGACGTACAGCATGAAGCCCGGACACTCGACCTGCCACTCATCGCCCAGCAGGTCGCCGCTCTCGGCGAACTCCAGCCGCGCGTCGGCCGAGGGCGTACCCGCATTGACGGCGCTGATGCGGATGCCGACGGCATCAACGCCCTGGCTCTGCAACAGCTTGCGGAAATGGTTCTGTGCGCTTTCGGTGATTTCGATCATGCCGGCATTTTACCTTAAACTGTCAGCCTTCCCGTGAATGGAACCCGCCATGGACCTGCCCTTGGAACAACAGCATTGCCGGCCGCTGCGCGGCGCCGAACACCGCCTGCCGGCCGAAACCGTCGAGACGCTGCTGGCGCAGCTGCCGGAATGGGAACTGGTGGAGGATGGACAGGCGATCCGCCGGAAGGTTCCGTTCGCGGACTACCACCGCACCATGGCGTTCGTGAACGCCTTGGCGTACATCGCGCACCGGGAAGACCATCACCCGGACCTGGGCGTGCATTACGACCGCTGCGTGATCCGCTTCTCGACCCACGACGTCGGCGGCCTGAGCCTGAACGACTTCATCTGCGCGGCCAAGGCCGAAGCCTTACTCGCCGGCTAAACGGTTCAATACGTCGTTCAGTTCCGGCGCCAGCGGCGCGTTCAGCGTATACGGCGCACGGCCGTCATCGAGCGCGAACTGCATCGAAGCGGCATGCAGGAACAGGCGTTTGAGCCCGAATTGGGCCGCGAGCTTGCGGTTGGCGTCCTTGTCACCGTATTTTTCGTCGCCGGCCACCGGATGTCCGATATGGGCGGCATGCACGCGGATCTGGTGCGTGCGCCCGGTTTCGATGCGGACCTTGCAGAAGCTGTGGCCGCCGCGGCGTTCCAACAGGGTGAAGTGGCTGACCGATGGCTTGCCCTTCGGATCGACCCGCACCATCCGTTCGCCGCCCTGCAGCACCGATTTCTGCAGCGGCGCCTGCACGGTCATGGTGCCGGACGGCATCTTGCCGACAAGGAGCGCCAGATACTGCTTTTCCGGACCTTCGTCCTCGTCCTGCTCGCGCATCAGCGCCTGCAGCTGCAGCAGCGCCGAGCGCTTCTTGGCCAGCACCAGCACGCCGGAGGTGTCGCGGTCGAGCCGGTGCACCAACTCCAGCGGTTCGCCCGGACGCAGCGCGCGCAGGCCTTCGATGACCCCGAACGAGACGCCGCTGCCGCCATGGGTGGCGATGCCGGACGGCTTGTTCAGCACCAGCAGCGCCTTGTCCTCGAACACGATGCTGGCCGCCAGGCGTTCGAGCATGCCCTTGGGCGGTGCCCGATTGGGGTCGGCCTGTTCGATCTTGACCGGAGGAATGCGGACCTGGGCGCCGGCCGTCAATCGACTATCGGGCTTGGCGCGCTTGCCGTCTATCCGTACCTGTCCATCGCGGATTATCTTGTAAATCAGGCTTCTGGGCGCGCCCTTGAGCTGGCCGAGCAGGAAGTTGTCCAAGCGCTGACCTTCCCTGTCCGCCGGCACGGCCACCGTCTTTACGCCGGGATTCAAGGAAATAGTGGTCATTTTTGTTCCATCTTGTTAAACTGTGGCGGCAAGTAAGGTGTTGATTTCACTTGTTGCCGGCCGAAAGCCAGTGCCTAGTGTATCCCAATACGCGCCCCGCACTCCCAGGGAGTGACCATGAAAAGCGCGTGGCGGGCTTCACCCGACCTGCATATAGTCCGAACGACGCTCGGCGTGGTTTGGCCCCTTTAACGAAACAATGATGTGCGCTCCCGTGGGTCCGCCCGTGGTCTTGCAGCGCTGAACAATTTGGCAACGTCTTGCACAGACTGCCGAACTCGGCGTCCTCGCGGTAGAGCGCGTGAGGATAAGTACAATGAAACGGATGTTAATCAATGCCACGCAGGCCGAAGAACTGCGCGTGGCGATCGTCGACGGCCAGCAACTCTACGACATCGACATCGAACAGCCTGCCAAAGAGCAGAAGAAGTCGAATATCTACAAGGGACGCATCGTCCGCCTCGAGCCCTCGCTGGAAGCCGCCTTCGTCGAGTACGGCGCCGGCCGCCACGGCTTCCTGCCGCTGAAGGAAATCTCCCGCGACTATTTCGTGCCCGGCGTCGACCCGAACAAGGCCGGGATGAAGGAATACCTGCGCGAAGGCCAGGAAGTCGTGGTCCAGGTCGACAAGGAGGAACGCGGCAACAAAGGCGCCGCCCTGACCACCTACATCTCGCTGGCCGGCCGCTACATGGTGCTGATGCCGAACTCGCCGACCGCCGGCGGCGTGTCGCGCCGCATCGAGGGTGACGACCGCCAGGCCCTGAAGCAGACCATGGACGCCTTGGTCATCCCCGACGACATGGGCGTGATCATCCGCACCGCCGGCATGGGCCGCGACGCCGACGAGCTGCAATGGGACCTAGACTACCTGGTACAGGTCTGGAAGGCCATCAGCCAGGCCGCGCTGTCCAAACCCTCGCCGTTCCTGATCTACCAGGAATCGCGCCTGATCATCCGCGCCCTGCGCGACTACATGCGCCCGGACATCGGCGAAGTGCTGGTCGACACCGCCGAGATCTACGAGCAGGCGCAGGACTTCATGCAGCTGGTGATGCCGCACAACCTGCGCAAGCTGAAGATGTACAAGGACGACATCCCGCTGTTCAACCGCTTCCAGATCGAATCGCAGATCGAACAGGCCTACGAACGCACCGTGCGCCTGCCGTCCGGCGGCTCGATCGTGGTCGACCAGACCGAGGCGCTGACCGCCATCGACGTCAACTCCTCGCGCGCCACCAAGGGCGGCGACATCGAGGAGACCGCGCTCAACACCAACCTGGAAGCCGCCGAGGAAGTGGCCCGCCAGATGCGTCTGCGCGACCTGGGCGGCCTGGTGGTGATCGACTTCATCGACATGAGCTCGGGCAAGCACCAGCGCATGGTCGAAGACCGGCTGCAGCAGGCGCTGAAGCTCGACCGCGCGCGCGTGCAGATCGGCAAGATCTCGCGCTTCGGCCTGCTCGAGCTGTCGCGCCAGCGCCTGCGTCCCTCGCTCGGCGAGTCCAGCCAGATCGTCTGTCCGCGCTGCGACGGCCACGGCCGCATGCGCAGCGTCGAATCGCTGTCGCTGTCGATCCTGCGCCTGGCCGAAGAGCAGGCGATGAAGGACAAGACCGCGCAGGTGCTGGTGCAGGCGCCGCCGCAGATCGCCAACTACCTGTTGAACGAAAAACGCCGCGCGCTGGTGGAGATCGAAACCCGCCACGAGGCGCCGGTCATCATCGTCGCCGACGAGGCGCTGGAGACCCCGCACTTCAACGTCACCCGCATCCGCGAAGGCGACCAGCCGGAAGACGTGGCCAAGCCCAGCTACCACCGCGGCGTGCCGCGCAAGCTGGAAGTGCATGCCCTGACCAAGGCGCAACTGAACGTGCCGGCCGAACCGGCGGTCACCCATGTCAAGCCGGCGCAGATGGCGCCGGCGCGCCAGGCCGTGGCCGAACCCGAGCAACCGGTCGTCAAACCGCAGGCGCCCAAGCCGGGCCTGCTGTCGCGCCTGAAAGCCGCGATTTTCGGCGAGGAAGCCGAAGACGGCGGCCGCAAAGGCGGCGAACCGCAATCGCAGCAGCGCAAGCCGGAAGGCAAGCGCGAACGTCCGGACGGCCGCAGCAATCCGCGCCAGAATCCGCAGGGCCGCAACAAGCCGAAACAAGGCAACCGGCAGGATCGTCCGGAGCGCTCGGAGGAAGAGCGCCGGCAACAGGACGAACAGCGCAAGCTCGAGCAGCAGAAGCGCCGTGAAGAGCAGCAGAAACGCGAAGCCGAGCGCAAAGAGGCGCAGCGCGCGGAGAACCAGCGCCGCGAAGCCGAGCGTCGGGCCCAGCGCGAAGCCGATGCCGCAGCCAAGGCCGCCGGCCTGATCGCCGGCGAGCTTTCGGAAGCGGACGTGGATGCGGCAGCGGCCGCCGATACCGGCATCGTGGCGATCGAGAACGCCGCGCCGAACACGGAACTGAACATCGACGGCACTCCACGCCGCCGCCGCGGCCGCCGTGGCGGTCGTCGCCGCCGCCGCCAGGAAGGCGATGCCGCGCTCGACCCGAATGCCGCCACCGATCAATCCGAGATGGATTTCGACGACGGCGACGACGTGGTGATCACGCTTGACGCGCCGGACAGCGGCACCCCGGACCTGTTCAGCGGCGCATCGGCGCCGGTCAAACCGGCCATGCCCGCAGCGGCCGCCGTCATCGCCGCGGCCGCGCCGGTTTCGTTGGCCGAATCGGACTTCAGCGATATCGAGCTCGAAGCGCCGGCAGCCGTGGCAGTTGCCGCACCGCGTGCGGAGCCCGTAGCGGTGGCTACGCCCGAGCCTGTCGCGTCCGAAACCGTCGCCGCATCGGAGCCTGAAGCCGCGGTTGAAGCGACGCCGGAACCCGCCGTCGAAACCCGCGAAGCCGTTACCGAGTCCGTTGTAGAGGCCGAACCCGCCGTTCCGGAACCGAAGCAGCCCGGTTACGTGCCGGCCGCGCCGCCGTCGTTCGCGATGCCCAGCGCGCCGAGCACCGGATTCGACTTCACCGTGCGCATCAGCCCGGAAAACAAAGGCGATTAAATCATCTTGCCCGGCTCGGTGACGCCGTATTGCGCGGCCAACCGGGCCAGGGCGATGGTGTCCTGGATGCCGAGTTTCTCGAGGATCCGGTACTTGTGCGTGGCGATGGTCTTCGAGCTCACGCACAGCTTCTTGGCCATGTCCTCGGCGCGCCAGCCCTGGCAGAACAGCAGAGCGACCTCCGTTTCGCGCGCGCTCAGCAGGTCGAACGGCGATTCGGGCTGTTTGCCGAACGCCAGGCGCTGGGCCAACTCATTGGCCAGATAACGCCGGCCGCGCGCCACATCGCGGATCGCGCGCACCAGCTCGTCGGCATCGCAGCCCTTGCCGAGATAACCGCTGGCGCCGGCATCGATCAGGCGCTTGGGCATCGGGCCGTCGAGCTGCACCGACACGATCACCACCTTGGTCTGCGACCCGGAGCGCGACAGGCGGTCGGTGATTTCCAGACCGCTCAGGCCGGGCATGTGCAGGTCGCACAGGACCACATCGGGCTTCAGGCTGCGGATCTTCTGCAGGCCTTCCTCGCCGGTCTCGGCCTCGCCGACGACCTGGATGTCCAGATGCTGCTGCAGGATGAGTCTGTATCCGGTGCGGACCAGTGCATGGTCGTCGAGCAGGAACACGGTGATCATGGCAACCTCCTTGAATGGGAACGAATCCAGAGTAGCGCCGGCCGGAATCCATGGTAATCCGGTTTTTCCCGCTAAGTCGCTAGGAATTTTCCTATAATGACGACTGCCCACCCTGTTGCCGGCCGATGAACCTAGACACCTTGAAAGCCGAATCCGGCCGCCTGATCGGGCGCTTGCGCGATACGCATTGGCCCCGCCTGGTGGTTTGGCTGGAGGACCGCAGTCCGCGCCGTCTGTTCCTGAAAGCCCTGCTTGCCGGCCTGCTGGTATCCGTGCCTTGGCAATGCAGTCGCGTGCTGTACAACGCCTACTTCGCCGAAGAACAAGGCCAAATCTCGGTGGCCAGCGGCCCCCTGCCCGGCCCGGCCGCGCAAAACGGCAGCGTCACCGGCATGCCCGGGCCGAAAGCCCCCCGGATCGAAGCGCCGACTCCCGACACCACGGCGACGGAAGCCTCCGGCGCGGACACGGGCGCCCAAACCGCAACAAGCGGGGATGCGTCCGTAGCCGCCAACAGCGACCATGACGCCGCGGTACTGCAACGGGTACCCCCGGAATACCCGGTCGACGCCTTGCGCGACGGCCGGAGCGGCACGGTGGTGCTGAAGGTGCGCATCGACGCCGACGGCAATCCCGGCGACATCGAAATCGAGAAAAGCTCGGGTACGCGCACGCTCGACCGCGCCGCGCGCGACGCGGTCCGCCAGTGGCATTTCAGCCCGAAGACCGTCGGCGGCGCACCGGTCGCCAGCGAGCTCAGCGTTCCGGTCGACTTCAAGCTCGAGCCCTGATACGCCGCCGACCGAATCGGTTTAAAATGGATTCACGGAGAGATGGCCGAGTGGTTTAAGGCAGCAGTCTTGAAAACTGCCGTAGGTGCAAGCCTACCGTGGGTTCGAATCCCACTCTCTCCGCCACCAGTTTACTCCCCGCAGGAAGCGGACTAGAATCAGGCCAAGTCGGCAAATGCGGGGGTGGCTATGTGGATCGGACTGTTCTTCCTGGTGGTCTTGTCCGTTGCGGCCTATCTGCTGTACGCCAGCCGTGCGGAGCGGTCGCCGCCGAAATCCGTGAGCAGGACGGCGCCGGCGGCCGGCTTGGCCGACATTCCCGCCCGGGTGTTCAACCCCTCGCGCTACAAGGAAATGCGCTCCGTGTTGGCTTGGGAGTTCGTGGTGCCGAACCTGAGCACCGCCTGCCAATACGCCAAGAACCATGACGGCGTACGCCGTCAGGCGTTCGAATGTCCCAGCCTGCCCTTGGCCGACTGCAGCTCGCACACCTGCCAATGCCACTATCGTCCGGTGCTCGACGAACGGCGCCGGGAGCGCCGCAAGGTCCATGACCGCCGAGGGGAACTGCGGCTGGAAGGCGGCGAAGACCGCCGCAAGCTGCACGACCGGCGCAAAGACCAAGCTGACTGGCACGAGAAGACCATCCGCTGATCTGCAGGATTCAAGCGCCGTTCAGCCTCGGGGCGCCGCCGTCATATCCGGTTCAGGCGCACGGCCGCATACTATCCGTACTCTCTCTTTGTTGATCGCTCAACAATTCAATTCAGGACATTTTCCCGACGCCAAGCCTGCTTTGGCGTTTTTTTTTGCTCAGCCGATGCGGTCCTTGCCCTGCATGTACGGACGCAGGACCTCGGGCACGGTGATGGTGCCGTCGGCGTTCTGGTAGTTCTCCATGACCGCCACCAGGGCGCGTCCGACCGCCACGCCGGAGCCGTTCAAGGTGTGCAGCAGCTCGGTCTTGCCGGTTTCCGGATTGCGCCAGCGGGCCTGCATGCGGCGGGCCTGGAAGGCCTCGCAGTTGGAAATCGAACTGATTTCGCGGTAGGCGTTCTGACCGGGCAGCCACACCTCCAGGTCGTGGGTCTTGGCTGCGCCGAAACCCATGTCGCCGGTGCACAGCAGCATGCGCCGGTAGGCCAGGCCCAGTTTCTCCAGAATCGTCTCGGCATGGCGGGTCATCGCCTCGTGCACGGCATAGCTTTCGGCCGGGCGCGCCACCGCCACCAGCTCGACCTTCTCGAACTGGTGCTGGCGGATCATGCCGCGCACGTCGCGGCCGTAGCTGCCGGCCTCGGCGCGGAAGCACAGGGTGTGCGCGGTCATCAGCATCGGCAACGCGGCGTCCTCGACGATTTCGTCGCGCACCAGGTTGGTCAGGGTCACTTCCGAGGTCGGGATCAGGTAGCGCTTGGACTCGCCGACCTGCGTGCTGAACAGGTCTTCCTCGAACTTCGGCAACTGGCCGGTGCCGGTCATGCTTTCGGCGTTCACGATCAGCGGCGTGTTGTGCTCCACGTAACCGTGCTCACGGGTGTGGGTGTCGAGCATGAACTGCGCCAGGGCGCGGTGCAGCTGCGCCAGCTCGCCGCGCAGCACCGTGAAGCGCGAACCGGACAGCTTGGCGCCGGCGCCGGCGTCCAGCCAGCCGTCGCGCTCGCCGAGCGCGACGTGGTCCTTGACTTCGAAATCGAACGCCGGCGGCTGGCCGACGCGTTTGAGCTCGAGGTTGCCGTGTTCGTCGCTGCCGGCCGGTACCGACTCGTGGGGAATGTTCGGAATCACCGCCATGGCCTCGTGCATGGCCAACATCAGCGCGTCCAAGGCCTGCTCGGAGGCCTTCAGTTCGTCGCCGTACCCCGCGACTTCGGCCATCAGCGCCGCGACGTCCTCGCCCTTGGCTTTGGCCTGGCCGATGGCCTTGGAGCGGGTGTTGCGCAGATTCTGCAATTCCTGGGTGCGCGTCTGCAGCTGCTTGCGTTCGGACTCGAAGGCCTCGAAACGGGCGGTGTCGAGCACATAACCGCGCGTCTGCAGCAGTTTGGCCGCGGTTTCGTGCAGTTGGCCGCGGAACAGGACGGGATCTAGCATGGGAGAATCCAGGAAAAAGAGCGGTGAATCGCCATTATCGCCCCGCCGGCACCCGGCCGGCAAGCCTCAACCGCGCGCCTTGCGGGCCTGTTCGCGCAAGGCGCGGATGCGCGCCAGCTTTTCGCCGATCTTCAGCTCGGCGCCCTGTTCCACCGGCCGGTAATACACCTTCTCGCCCAAGGCGTCGGGGAAGCCGGTCTGGGCATAATCGATGCCGCCCTCGACGTCGGGATCGTAGGCGTAGTCCTTGCCGTAACCGAGCGATTTCATCAGCTTGGTCGGCGCGTTGCGGAAATGCAGCGGCACGTCCAGGCTGCCGGTCTCATGCACCTCGGACTTGGCGGCCTTGTAGGCCACATAGGCGGCATTGGACTTGGCCGCCACGGAAAGATACAGCACGCATTCGGCCAGCGCCAGCTCGCCTTCGGGCGCACCCAAGCGATCGAACGCGTCCCAGGCCTGCAGCGCGATGCCGAGCGCGCGCGGGTCGGCCAGGCCGATGTCCTCGACCGCCATGCGGGTCAGGCGCCGGGCGATGTAACCCGGATCGCAGCCGCCGTCGATCATGCGCGTGAACCAGTACAAGGCCGCATCCGGATTGGAGTTGCGCACCGATTTGTGCAGGGCCGAGATCTGGTCGTAGAACTGGTCGCCGCCCTTGTCGAAACGCCGCGTGCGGTCGGCCAGCACCTGCTGCAATATCGCGTCGCTGACCGTGCCGTCGGCCGAACCGGCGACCTCGGCCGCGATCTCGAGCAGGGTCAACGCCCGTCGTACGTCGCCGTCGGCGGCCTGCGCGATGTGCCGGAGCTGCTGCGCCGACACCTTCACCTCGGCACCGATGCCGTTGCGCTTGTCGGCCAAGGCCGCCTGCAGGGCGTGCTCGATGTCCTCGACCGAGACCGCCTCCATCACATGCACCCGGCAACGCGACAACAGCGCGGAATTCAGCTCGAAGCTGGGGTTCTCGGTGGTGGCGCCGATGAACACGATGCTGCCCTTCTCGATGTAGGGCAGGAACGCGTCCTGCTGCACTTTGTTGAAACGGTGCACCTCGTCGACGAACAGCACGGTGGCTTCGCCGCGTTGGAAGCACTGGTCGGCCTCGGCCAGCACCTTGCGCACCTCCGGCAGACCGGAAAGCACGGCGGAAATGGAGACGAAGCGGGCCTTGGCGTACTGCGCCACCAACAGCGCCAGCGTGGTCTTGCCGCAACCAGGCGGTCCCCAGAGCACCATCGAATGGATGCGCCCGGACTCGATGGCCTGACGCAACGCCGAATCCGGCGACAGCAGGCGCGCCTGGCCGACCATGTCCGCCAGCGACTTCGGCCGCATGCGCTCGGCCAGCGGCTGCAGGGCCTTGCCGGCGAACAGGTCGCTCATGCCCTACTCGACCACATCGACGCCTTTCGGCGGCTTGAAGCGGAAACGCGTCTCGGCGACGGCGGCGTTGCGGCGCCAGGTGCCGAAGTTGAATTCCGAGACCTGACCCATCGCATCGAACAGGCGCATGCTGCGCAGCGTGCCGTCGCGGAAGCCGAGCTCGGCCTTGTCGAACGGCGAGTCGGCCTTGCGCACCGGCAGCAGCTGCAGCCACTGCAGGCCTTGCCGCGCCGGCAGCTCGGAAACCCGGTAGAAGCGTTCGACCGTCTCCGGCCGCAACAGCGCGCTGAGCGGATTGTCTTGGTTCATCGCGTCCTGCGGTTTGACCGTGACCTGGCGCAGCTCGGGATCGTAGATCCAGACCTTGCGGCCGTCGGCCACGATCAGCTGCGGCGCCGGCGCGCGGTATTCCCAACGGAAGCGGTCCGGGGCGCGCATTTCCATGTTGCCCTGCGCCGACTGAACCTTCTCGCCGTTGGGGCCGGTGACGGTCTGGCGGAATTCGGCGGCGGCGCTGTTCAGCCCGGTGGCGAACTGCAGGTACTGGCGGCGGGCGTCCTGCGCGTTGGCGGCGGACACCAACAGCACGAGGGCGGCGAAACACAGACGGCGCATGCTCAATCCTTCGGCGGCGGTGGTGCTAGGACCGCGCGGTCGCCATTATGTTCCGGCCTGGAGACGATGCCGGCCAGCTCCATGGCCTCGACCAGGCGGGCGGCGCGGTTGTAGCCGATCTTGAGCCTGCGCTGCACGCCGGAAATCGAGGCGCGCCGGGTTTCGGTGACGATCTTGACCGCCTCGTCGTACAACGGATCGGACTCGTCGCCGCCGCTTGCCTCCGGCAGGCCGGTGGCGCCGACCACCACGCCGTCGCCCATGGTCTGCACCTCCTCCAGCACGCCGGGGATGTATTCGCTGCCGCCGCCGTGCTGCTTGAGGTGCTCGACCACGCGGTGCACCTCCTCGTCGCTGACGAAGGCGCCGTGGATGCGCTCCGGCATCGAGGTGCCGGGCGGCATGTACAGCATGTCGCCGTGGCCGAGCAGGGTCTCGGCGCCGCTCTGGTCGAGGATGGTGCGCGAGTCGATCTTGCTCGAGACCTGGAACGCCACGCGGGTCGGGATGTTGGCCTTGATCAGGCCGGTGATGACATCGACCGACGGCCGTTGGGTGGCCAGGATCAGATGGATGCCGGCGGCACGGGCCTTCTGCGCCAGACGGGCGATCAGCTCCTCGACCTTCTTGCCGACGATCATCATCATGTCGGCGAACTCGTCGATGATGACCACGATGTACGGCAGCGTCTCCAGCGGACGCGGCTCGATGCCGAGTTCGGGATTGGCCTTGAACAGCGGATCCATGATCGGCTGGCCGGCCTCGGCGGCGTCCTGCACCTTGCGGTTGAAGCCGGCCAGGTTGCGCACGCCGACCGCGCTCATCAGCTTGTAGCGGCGCTCCATCTCGGCCACGCACCAACGCAGGCCGTTGGCGGCTTCCTTCATGTCGGTCACCACCGGCGCCAACAGGTGCGGAATGCCCTGGTACACCGACAGCTCCAACATCTTCGGGTCGATCATCAGCATGCGCACGTCTTTCGCGCTGGCCTTGTACAGCAGGCTGAGCACCATGGCGTTGACCGCCACCGACTTGCCCGAGCCGGTGGTGCCGGCCACCAGCAGATGCGGCATGCGCGCCAGGTCGGCCACGCTCGGGCGGCCGCCGATGTCCTTGCCGAGCGCGATGGTCAGCGGGCTGTTGGACTTGTCGTATTCCTTCGAACGTAGCAGCTCGGACAGATAGATCATCTCGCGCTGGGTGTTCGGGATCTCCAGGCCGACCACCGACTTGCCGGGGATGACGTCGACCACGCGCACGGATTTCACCGACAGGCCGCGGGCGATGTCCTTGTCGAGCGAGGAGATCTGGCTGCCCTTCACGCCCGGCGCCGGCTCCATCTCGAAACGGGTGACCACCGGGCCGGGATAGGCGCCGACCACCTGCACGTCGATGCGGAAATCCTTGAGCTTGAACTCGATCTGGCGCGACAGGGTCTCCAGCGTCTCTTCGGAATAGCCTTTGGCCTGCGGCTTGGGATCGTCCAGCAGCGACAGCGGCGGAATCTCGCTGATGCCGCCGGCATTGAACAGCGGGATCTGCTGCTCACGCTCGGCGCGGTCGCTCTTCTCGACCAGGGTCGGCGCCGGGGTCTCGATCTTGATCGGCTCGCGCTTGGCGCGGCGCTGGGTCTCGACCTTGCGCACCTCTTCGCGTTCGGTGCGCAGGGCGCGCGTGCGGCTCCAGGCCTGGGCCTCGTCCTTGGTGCTGCCGAGTTTGTCGACCAGAGCCAGCACCCGGCCGCCGATCCAATCCATCACCGCGAACCAGCTCAGGCCGGTGGCCAAGGTGACCGACAACAGGAACAGGCTGAGCAGGAACAGGTTGCCGCCGAGCCCGCCGAACAGCGAGGCCATGCTCTTGCCGACCAAGGCACCGATGAAGCCTCCGGAGGCGGCCGGCAGGTCCGGGGCCGGGCCGCCGACCAGCTGACACAGCCCGGTGCCGCTGATCAGAAAGCCGACGATGCCGATCAGGCGCAGGGCCGGACCGAAATCGACGTGGCCGTCGCCGTCCGAATCCAGGCCGAACAGCCCGATCCAGGCCACGCCGGCCAAGACCACCGGGATGCTGTAGGCCATGTAGCCGAACAGCCAGAAGCTGATGTCGGCGATATAGGCGCCGACCAGGCCGCCGATGTTGCGTACGGAGCCGTCGAGGCTGTCCAGGCTGTCGGTGCGCGACCAGCCCGGATCCTGGGTGGCGTAGGTGAACAGGCTGGCCAGCAGGTACAGCAGAATCGGCGCGACGGCGACCAGCGCCAGTTCCTTCCAGAGTTTCTGACGCTGCTGGTCGGCCGGGGATGCGGTCTTTACGGTCGGTTTGGCCACAGGCGCTCACGTGATTGCATAGGCTTCCAGTGTACCCGTTGCGCGCGTTTTTCGCATCCGACGGGCCGCCGGCGAGGCTTGATAAAAGCCGCCGCAAGCCCCAAGCTATTGGCCTGTCCTTTTCCGAACGAAGCCCATGTCCGCCAGCAAGCACTGCCAACTCCTGATCCTCGGCTCCGGCCCCGCCGGCTACACCGCCGCCGTCTACGCCGCACGCGCCAACCTCAAGCCGGTACTGGTGACCGGCCTGCAGCAGGGCGGCCAGCTGATGACCACCACCGAGGTCGACAACTGGCCGGGCGACGCGCACGGCCTGATGGGCCCGGATCTGATGGCGCGCATGCAGGCCCACGCCGAGCGCTTCGAGACCGAAATCCTGTTCGACCACATCCACACCGCCGACCTGTCGCAGCGTCCGTTCCGGCTGAAGGGCGATTCCGGCGAATACAGTTGCGACGCGCTGATCATCACCACCGGCGCCAGCGCCAAATACCTGGGCATCCCGTCCGAGCAGGCATTCATGGGCAAGGGCGTCTCGGCCTGCGCCACCTGCGACGGCTTCTTCTTCCGCGACCAGGACGTCGCGGTGATCGGCGGCGGCAACACCGCGGTCGAGGAAGCGCTGTACCTGTCCAACATCGCCCGCAAGGTCTATCTGGTGCACCGGCGCGACAAGCTGCGCTCGGAGAAGATCCTGCAGGACAAGCTGTTCGCCAAGGCCCAGGCAGGCAAGGTCGAGATCATCTGGAACCACGCGGTCGATGAAGTATTGGGCGACGCCACCGGCGTGACCGGCATGCGCATCAAGGACGTGCACAGCGGCGCCACGCGCGAAATCGGGCTGCAGGGCTTCTTCGTCGCCATCGGCCACACCCCGAACACCTCGCTGTTCGAGGGCCAGCTGGAGATGCGCAACGGCTACATCGCGATTAAATCCGGCTTGGAGGGCGGCGCCACCGCCACCTCGGTGCCCGGCGTGTTCGCCGCCGGCGACGTGGCCGACCAGGTCTACCGGCAGGCCATCACCTCGGCCGGTTTCGGCTGCATGGCCGCGCTCGATGCCGAGAAGTTCCTCGACAAGGACGCCTGACCGCAGGCGCCGGAACCGCGCGCCGTGACCGGATTCAGACTGCTCGATTCGCTGGCCGAGGTGGATGCCGGCGCCTGGGACGCCCTGCATGACGGCGGCAATCCGTTCCTGGCGCATGCGCTGCTGGCCGGCCTGGAACGCACCGGCTGCCTGCGTCCGGACTGGGGCTGGACGCCGCGCCATGCCACGTTGTGGCGCGACGGCCGCCTGATCGCGGCGGCGCCGGGTTACCTGAAAAGCAATTCGCACGGCGAGTTCGTGTTCGACCACGTCTGGGCCGAGGCCTACCAGCGCGCCGGCGGCCGCTATTACCCGAAATGGCTGATCGGCATTCCGTACACGCCGGTCACCGGCCCGCGCCTGCTGGCGGCGGACGACGACGCGCGCCGCACACTGTTGGCCGCCATCATCGATCGGGCCCAACGGGACGGCCTATCCTCGGTACACGTCAATTTCCTGCCGGAATCGGAACAATCGGCCTTCGATGGCGAATGGCTGGCCCGCGGCGATGTGCAGTTCCATTGGCGCAACCGCGGCTGGCCGGATTTCGAGGCGTTCCTGGCCAGCCTGCAGGCCAAAAAACGCAAGAACATCCGCCAAGAGCGCGCCAAGGTCGCCGCCGCCGGTTACCGGTTCCGCATCCGGCACGGCGACGAGGCCAACGAGGACGAGTTGGCCGCGATGTACGGCTTCTACCTGCGCACCTTCGCCGACTACGGCAATTCCCCTGCCCTGACCCTCGACTTCTTCCGCCACCTGGCCCGCGCCATGCCCCGGCAACTCGTGCTGATCCTGGCCGAACGCGACGGTGCCATCCGCGCCGGCGCGCTGTGCCTGCGCGGCCGCGACACCCTGTACGGGCGCTATTGGGGCAGTGCCGCGGATGCGCCGGGGCTGCATTTCGAAACCTGCTATTACCAAGGCATCGACTATTGCCTGCGCGAAGGCCTGCGGACTTTCGAGCCCGGCGCGCAGGGCGAACACAAGATCGCCCGCGGCTTCCTGCCGGCCGACACCCACAGCCGACACTGGGTCGCCGATGCGCGCTTCGCGCAGGCCTTGGCGCCCTGGTGCGCGGCCGAGCGCGCCGCGGTCGCGGATTACCGTCGGCAGGCCGAGGCCATGGGGCCGTACGCATGAGCCCGATCCGGCTGCCGCAGCTGGATGCCGGCCGGCCCGGCGTGTTCCCGCCGGCGGAATCGGCCTTGCATGAACCGGAAGGCCTGTTGGCCTGGGGCGGCGAGCTGTCGCCGATCTGGCTGCTGAGTGCCTATCGGCAGGGCATTTTCCCTTGGTACAACCCGGGCGAGCCGATTCTGTGGTGGAGCCCGGATCCGCGCTACGGCTTCGTGCCCGGCACCGTGCATCTGGGCCGCAGCCGGCAACGGCTGCTGCGTCGGATGGATTGGCGGGTGCGCGCCGACACCGCCTTCGACGCGGTGGTGCGGCACTGCGCCGAGGTGCCGCGGGGCGGACAGGCCGGCACCTGGATCGACGACGCGATGCGTACCGCCTACGGCCGGATGCACGCACTGGGCTTCGGCCACAGCATCGAGGTGTTCGAGGGCGAAGCATTGGTCGGCGGGCTGTATGGACTGGCCATCGGCCGGGTGTTCTTCGCCGAGAGCATGTTCAGCCTGCGTAGCCAGGCCTCGGCACTGGCGCTGTACGCGCTGAGCCAAACCTTGGCCGGCTGGGGCTGGCGCTGGCTCGACGCGCAGTTGCACAACCCGCACCTGGCGCTGCTCGGCG
Source organism: Arenimonas sp. (assembly GCA_041913425.1). Taxonomy (GTDB): domain Bacteria; phylum Pseudomonadota; class Gammaproteobacteria; order Xanthomonadales; family Xanthomonadaceae; genus Arenimonas. The sequence goes on from JAYSFF010000015.1 coordinate 27,938, forward strand.
GCCGGGCGATGGCCCGGACCGGTTATCTGCGCCTGCTGGCGGAAGACACCGCGCGTCCGGGCCGCGACGGCGTGTGGTCGGAAGTCTTTCCGGGGCTCCGGTTCGGGGACTACGCGGGCTGAGCCGCAGACCGGCCGCGTTTTGCACTTATCGGCCAAACCTGTCAAAATAGCCGCTTATTTCAACCCAAGCACCCATTCTGAATGTCTAAAGACGATTCCATTGAATTCGACGGCACCGTACTGGAAACCCTGCCCAACACCATGTTCCGCGTCAAACTGGAAAACGGACATGTCATCACGGCGCACATTTCCGGCAGAATGCGCAAGAACTACATCCGGATCCTGACCGGCGACAAGGTCAAGGTCGAAATGACGCCCTACGACCTGACCAAGGGCCGCATCACCTACCGCGCCAAGTAATCACGGCTCGACCGGCGCCGCCAGCAGGCGTTCGGCTTCCGGCAAGGCGCTCACTACCAATTCGTTTCCGCTGACCGCGACCGTGGCGCGGCCGCCGTTGACCAGTGCGCCGAACAGCAGTTCGTCCGCCAGCGGCCGCTTGATGCGGTCCTGGATCAACCGCGCCATCGGGCGCGCGCCCATGGCGGCGTCGAAACCGTTCTCGGCCAGCCACTGACGCGCTTCCTGCGTCACGTTCAGCACCACGCGCTTCTCGTGCAGCAGCGCCTCCAGCTCGATCAGGAACTTGTCGACCACGCGCAGGATGTGGTCCGGCGCCAAGGCCTGGAACTGCACGATGGCGTCGAGCCGGTTGCGGAACTCCGGCGTGAACTGCTTGCGGATCGCCTCCATGGCGTCGGTGGTGTGGTTCTGCGCCACGAAGCCCATCGAGCGGCGGGCCGCTATCTGGGCGCCGGCGTTGGTGGTCAGCACGATCACCACGTTCTTGAAATTGGCCTCGCGGCCGTTGGTGTCGGTCAGCACACCGCGGTCCATGATCTGCAGCAGGATGTTGTATACGTCCGGATGCGCCTTCTCGATCTCGTCGAGCAGCAGCACGCAGTGCGGGGTCTTGACGATCTTCTCGGTCAGCAGGCCGCCTTGGTCGAAACCGACGTAGCCCGGGGGCGCGCCGACCAGGCGGCTGACCGAATGCGCTTCCATGTACTCGGACATGTCGAAGCGCACCAGTTCGACGCCGAGCTGCATGGCCAGCTGGCGGGTGACTTCGGTCTTGCCGACGCCGGTCGGGCCGGCGAACAGGAAGCTGCCGATCGGGCGTTCGGGATGGCCGAGGCCGGAGCGCGCCAGCTTGATGGCGGCGACCAGGGTCTCGATGGCCGGATCCTGGCCGAAGATCAGCATCTTCAGGTTGCGGTCGAGGTTGCGCAGCACGTCCTTGTCGGACGCCGAGACCTGCTTGGCCGGGATGCGCGCCATCTTGGACACGATCAGCTCGATCTCCTCCATGTCGATCACCGACTTGCGCGAATCCTCCGGCAGCAGGCGCTGGCGGGCGCCGGCCTCGTCGATGACGTCGATGGCCTTGTCCGGCAGCAGGCGGTCGGTGATGTGCTTGACCGACAGGTCGACCGCGGCCTGAATGGCGTCGGCGTTATAGCTGACGTTGTGATGTGACTCGAAGCGCGACTTCAGGCCGTTGAGGATGGCCACCGCTTCGCTCATCGACGGCTCGGTGACGTCGATCTTCTGGAACCGCCGCGCCAGCGCGCGGTCCTTCTCGAACACGCCGCGGTATTCCTGGAAGGTGGTCGAACCGATGCAGCGCAGTTCGCCGTTCTGCAGCACCGGCTTGATCAGGTTGGAGGCGTCCATGGTGCCGCCGGAGGCCGAACCGGCGCCGATGATGGTGTGGATCTCGTCGATGAACAGGATCGCGCCCGGCTCCTTCTTCAGCTGTGCCAGCACCGCCTTCAGCCGCTTCTCGAAATCGCCGCGGTACTTGGTGCCGGCCACCAGCGCGCCCAGATCGAGCGACCAGATCACCGCCGACTGCAGCACCTCCGGCACGCGGCCTTCGACGATGTGCCAGGCCAGGCCTTCGGCCAGGGCGGTCTTGCCGACGCCGGGATCGCCGACGTACAGCGGATTGTTCTTGCGGCGGCGGCACAGCACCTGGATGGTGCGCTCCACCTCTTCCTCGCGGCCGATCAGCGGATCGATTTTGCCCTCGAGCGCCAGCTCGTTGAGGTTGGCGGCGTACTCGGCCAAGGCGTTGCCCTTGCTCTCGCCCTCGCCGTCCACGGCGCGGCTTTCCTCCGCGGGCTCCTCGGACGGCTCGTTGCCGCGGGCGACGCCGTGCGACAGGTAATTGACCACGTCCAGCCGGGTGATGTCCTGCTTCTGCATCAGGTACACCGCATGCGAGTCCTTCTCGCTGAAGATCGCCACCAGCACGTTGGCGCCGTTGACCTCCTTCTTGCCGGAAGACTGCACGTGGTAGACCGCGCGTTGCAGCACGCGCTGGAAGCCCAGCGTCGGCTGGGTGTCGCGTGCGTCGTCCTCCGGCAGCACCGAGACGTTGTCCTCGATGGCCTGGCGCAGTCCGGCGCCGAGCGCGTCGAGGTCGGCGCCGCAGGCGCGCAACACGCCGACGGCCGAGGCGTTGTCGAGCAGGGCCAACAGCAGGTGGTCGACGGTCATGAATTCATGCCGCGATTCCCGCGCCTGCTTGTAACACTGACCGATCGAGACTTCGAGTTCCTTGCTGAACATGTTCGGCTCCTGCGCCTTTACTGCAGCGGTTCCATAATACTTAACAGAGGGTGGTGGTTCCGGCGTGAAAATTCATTGACCTGGTTTACTTTGGATTCAGCGACCTCGCGCGAGTACACGCCGGCGACGGCACGGCCGCGGGTGTGGATCTGCAGCATGACCTGGGTCGCCTTCTCCTGGTTCATCGCGAAGAACGCCTGCAGCACATGCACCACGAAATCCATCGGGGTGAAGTCGTCGTTCAGCAGCAATACCTGGAAGCGCCCGGGCGGCGCGGTTTCGGCGCGCGCCGGTTCCAGCACGATGCCCGTGCCGCCGCGGCGCTCGATGTCCTTTCTTTCGCTCATTGGCTATAAATAGGGCATGCCCGGGCAAAATACAAGGGCCGGCAAATCGGCGATAATACGGCATTGCCGAGCCGGCATCCCGACCCCATATCCCGCGCATGAGCTACCGTTCCGGACAATTCTGGCAACCCGACGTCACCGTGGCGACCGTGGTCGAACGCGACGGCCTGCTACTGATGGTCGAGGAGCGCGTGGCCGGCAACGCCGTGTTCAACCAGCCGGCCGGCCATCTGGAGCCGGACGAGTCGATCGTGCAGGCCGCCATCCGCGAGACGCTGGAGGAGACCGGCTGGCAGGTCGAGCCGCAGGCCTTCATCGGCGCCTACCAGTGGAAAGCGCCGGAGACCGGCCGCCAATACCTGCGCATGGCCTTCGCCGCGGCGCCGGTGGCGCATGCGCCCGAACGCGGCCTGGACGAAGGCATCATCGCCGCGCACTGGCTGAGCCCGGACGCCATCCAGGCGCTGTCGGCCCGCCACCGCAGCCCGCTGGTCTGGCGCACGGTATGCGACTACCTCGACGGCCGGCGGCATCCGCTGTCGATCCTGCAGAGCCTGTGAACGCGGCCATGAAGGTGATGCTCGGCGTATCCGGCGGCGTCGATTCCTCGGTCAGCGCATTGCTGCTGAAGCAGGCCGGCTACGAGGTCTCCGGCCTGTTCATGCAGAACTGGGACGAGGACGAGAACGGCGAATGCCGCGCCGAGGAGGACCGCAAGGACGCCCTCGCCGTCTGCGGCAAGCTCGGCATCCCGTTCTATTCGCGCAATTTCGCCAAGACCTACTGGTCGGAGGTGTTCGCGCACTTCCTGGCCGAATACCGCGCCGGCCGCACGCCGAACCCGGACGTGCTGTGCAACCGCGAAATCAAGTTCAAGACCTTCCTGGACGAAGCCCGCGCGCTCGGGGCGCAGAAGATCGCCACCGGCCACTACGCGCAGGTGCGCGAGCGCGACGGGCTGTTCCAGCTCGTGCGCGGCGCGGACGCCGGCAAGGACCAGACCTACTTCCTGCACCAGCTCGGCCAAGCCCAGCTGGCCGCCACCCTGTTCCCGATCGGCCATCTGCCCAAAGCGCAGGTGCGCGAGCTGGCGCTGGCCGCCGGCCTCGGCACCGCGCGCAAGAAGGATTCCACCGGCATCTGCTTCATCGGCGAACGCGATTTCCGCGACTTCCTGTCGCAGTACATCCCGGCCCAGCCCGGCGCCATCCGCAGCGTCGACGGCCAGGACGTGGGCCGGCACGCCGGCGTGTTCTATTACACGCTCGGCCAGCGCGAGGGCCTGCAGATCGGCGGCGTGCGCGGCCGGTCGGCCGCGCCCTGGTTCGTGGTCGGCAAGGACATCGCGCGCAACGTGCTGTACGTCGACCAGGGCATCGACTCCGACTGGCTGCATTCACGCCGCCTGCGCAGCGAAGCCGCACACTGGATTTCCGGCGCGGCGCCGGCCGGGGAGTTCCGCTGCACCGCCAAGACCCGCTACCGCCAGCAGGACGTCGACTGCACGGTGCGGGTGCTGGCCGACGGCACGCTCGATGTGGTGTTCGATGCGCCGCAGCGCGCGGTCACGCCCGGACAGTCGCTGGTGCTGTACCAGGGCGAAGTCTGCCTCGGCGGCGCGGTGATCGCCGAAACCGACGCCCCGCTCGAAACCCGCTTACGACACGGTGAACTGCCATGAAAGACCGCATCATCGCCCTCGCCGCCCTGCTGCAGGCGGTCGAACAGGTCCAGCTGATGGCCAACCAGGGCCAAGCCCAGAGCGATCCGCTGGCGGCCTGCATCAACAGCCTGTTCGCGTTCGACGCCGCCGATGCCGAAAGCGTGTACGGCAACCGGCATCAGCTGAAACCCGGGCTGAAGCGCCTGAGCGCGCAGCTGCTCGGCGAAGGCGGACGCGACAATGCCATCACCCGCATCGCGCTCAACCTGCTGCATCTGGAGCGCCAATTCCAGCGCCGGCCGGCCGCGATGGCCGAGGTGCACGACCGGCTGCAGGCGATCCGCGACGAATCGGCCGGCAACGGCAGATCGGTGACCCACCCGGATACCTTGTCCGCGCTCGGCCGGCTGTACGCCGAAGCGGTCAGCCCGCTGGGCCCCAAGATCATGGTGCAGGGCAATCCGGTGTATCTGGCGCAGGCGCAGGTGGTGGCCGAAGTGCGCGCCGCCCTGCTGGCCGCCTTGCGCGCGGCGGTACTGTGGCGCCAGAGCGGCGGCACCTACTGGGATTTCTTCCTGTCGCGCGGCAGGATGCTGCAGGCCACGCGCGAACTGCAGGGCCTGGCTTAAGCCTTGAGCGCAGCCTCGATGTCGGCGGCGATGTCTTCTGGCTTGTCGGTGGGAGCAAAGCGCTTGAGCACCGCGCCGTCGCGGCCGACCAGGAACTTGGTGAAGTTCCATTTGATCGCGCCGATGCCGAGCAGTCCGGTCTTCTCCTGCTTCAGCCACTGGAACAACGGATGCGCGCCGGCGCCGTTGACCTCGACCTTGGCGAACATCGGGAAACTGACGTCATAGCTCAGCGAGCAGAACTTGCGGATTTCCTCGGCATCGCCCGGCTCCTGGTGGCCGAATTGGTCGCAGGGGAAACCCAGCACCGCGAAGCCCTGCGCCCGGTATTTGCGCCAGAGCGCCTCCAGCCCGGCGTACTGCGGCGTGAAGCCGCATTTGGACGCGGTGTTGACCACCAGCAGCACCTGGCCGCGGTACACGCTGAAATCCTGCGGCTTGCTGTCCAGGTCGAGGGCGGAGAATTCGAAGGCATTGGTCATGGCGGCGATCCTGTTGGGATGACGGGTCAGCATAGCGCAAAAGGAAAGGGCCGGTTTCCCGGCCCTTTCTTTTTTCACATGGCGATCACCGCTTAGAAGCCGGCCTTGAACTCCACGCCGACCGTGCGCGGCTCGTTCACCATGCCGGTCAGGTTGTTGAAGTCGATGCCGGACAGGATGGCCAGCTCGTCGGTGATGTTGCGGCCGTACACGGCCAGCTCGCGGCTGCCGTCGTTCCAGCTGTAACCCACGCGCAAGCCGCCTTCCAGCATCGAGGCGCCGGTGAACTCGACCGATTCGTACAGGAAGAAGTTCAGCTCGCTGCGGTACACCCAGTCGGTGAACACGAAGAACTCGGCGCCGTCGCCGGCCGGCATGCTCCAGCGCGCGGTCAGGCTGTGCGTCCACTTCGGCGCCTGCGGCAGCGGGTTGCCGTCGATCAGGGCTTTGCCGTCGCCGTTCAGCGGATCGGTGACGTCACATTGCGCGCACACCGACACCGCCAGGTTCTTGTCCTGGATCTCGGTGTCGTTGTAGCCGGTGCCGAGGGTGACCAGCAGGTTGTCGGTCAGGTAGGCCTGGAAGTCGAGCTCGAAGCCCTGGCCGGTCGATTTCTCGGCGTTCAACAGGATGTTGGCGTTGTTCGAACCGCCGACCGCGGTCAGCTGCTGGTCCTTCACTTCGTAGTAGAACACGCTGGCGTTCAGGCGCGCGCGGCCGTCCCAGAAGTCGGCCTTGACGCCGAATTCGGCCGAGGTCGAGGTTTCCGGCGAAGCCACCGACTTGGCGTTGAATGCGCCGGCGCTCTGGATGCTGCTGCCGCGATAGCCGGTGGCGACGCGGGCGTACAGGTTCACGTCGTCGCTGAGCTTCCAGGTGCCCGACAGGTCCCAGCTGAACTTCTTGTCTTCCGGAGAGGCCGACAGGTCGCCGTCCGGTTCCTGAGCGGCCAGCTGCGACAGGGTGCACTTGCCGTCCAGAACGCACGGCACGAAGCCGGTGTTCCAGTAGTCCAGCACGGTCAGCTCTTTCTTGTCGACGGTGTAACGCACGCCGGCGCGCAGTTCGAACGCATCGCTGACGTCCCAGGTGGTGGCGCCGAACACGGCCCACGAATCGTTGGTCTGGCGGATGCGCTGGTAGCCGTCCTGGGCGCCGCCGAAGGTCGAATCGTAGCTGAAGCTTTCGACTTCATAGTCTTCGCTGAACAGGAACACGCCGGCCTGCCAATTCAGGGTCGAATCACCGGTGGATTCGATGCGGAATTCCTGAGTCCACTGCGAGTGCTCGGGGATGCCGTCGGCGGTTTCCGAGGCGAACGGGATGACACCCGGGCCCGACACCGGCAGGAACGAGGCGCCGTAGCCGCCGTCGACGTCGCCGCGGCTGTAGG
>JAYSFF010000016.1:0-34728 GCA_041913425.1 Arenimonas sp.
GCTTCACCGAAATCCGCGACCTGGTGTTCGACGTCAACGAAGGCCTGGTGATCGACCCCACCGAAGAGCGCCTGCGCGACGAATTCGCGCACACCACCGCCCTGCATCTGCCGATGCAGAGCATCATCCGCATCGAGGAAGTGGCGCACAAAGGCCAATCGGCCATCCGCGACGCCGCCACCGGCGAGAAAGTGATCACGCCGTTCCCGGTGCCGCCGCGGGGCAAATAAGCCGCCTACCGCCGGGGAGGCGCCCCAGAATTATTCTTGTGGAATAAATCTTCGAACTGATTTCTAATGGGTTTAACCCGCAACTAATCCGTCAACTAGTAATCAGGGCTGTCATGCGAGTTATCGCTACACTGTTACTCGGTCTACTTTTAGCAGCATGTTTCGTTGCTCCCCAAGAGCGAGCCACTAACATGCGGCCAGCTCTTGAACGCCTAATTTCCAATTCGGGAAAAGAGAATCAATTCGTTGTCTTCGAGCACTCGGCCACGGGAAAGTTTGTGCAATTTGATTATTGGAATGGCGAGCTTACACTTGACCTTCCGGTTATCGCCTTAACCAAGGAAGAGCAGGCTCGTGCATCGACTCTATTTGCATCTGCCGGTGTTGACAGGCCATCCGTCATCAATAGCAGCAACGCGGATACGGGAGAGGAGTTAGAACTCACTTCCTACCGAATTGGCTTCGGAAAGGACTCGGTAAAGGCAGCTGCCTTTGGAACTAGGGTCTTACATGAGATATATCTGCTGCCTCCTGACGCGTCATTCTCTGTAGAGGAGGGCTGGAGAGAGCCCTAATAATTGATCTAAGACAAATTCGCTTCGCGGCTTGGCTTAATTGAAGGTCTAGACCAATGAATCTTAGTCATGCTAACTCTTAGTAAAATCCGGCTTTACGCCACCGCGCTGCTGCTCCTCGCCGCGTTCTCGACCTATGCCATCCTGTCCGGCGCGGACTACCTGACCACCATGCTTCCCGGCGGGCTGCCGTTGGGCAACGTGCTGGCCGCCGCCGTGTTCCTGGGCCTGTCCGGCGCCGCCTATCTGCTGGCCAAGCAGCGCAAGGTGCTGGGCCGCATCGCCGCCATCGTGTTGGCGGCTTCGATTCTCTGGCTGCCGGTATCCATCGCGCTGGCCCGCAACGCCTCGCTCAACTTCGCGGGCTGGAACGGCATGCTCTGGTTCCTGTTCACGGTCGGACTGCTCTTCGCCGCCATCGGCACCCTGTTGGTCGCCGTGGGCGTGACTTTGTATTCGCTGCACAAGGCCAAAACCGCGGCCAAGTGACGTTTACGGCGTTTTCTGTTTAAATCGAACCCATCCACGACGGCGGCCGGACCAGGAGGCCCGTATGGCTAAATACGCATCGATGGCCTGCGCGGCGCTGGCAATGGCGTTCTGCACACCGCTGCACGCCGAAAGCTGGCATTGCCGGAACACCCTGGAAGTGCAATGCCACGCCGGCCAATGCGCGGCGGAAACGGACGGCATCACGCCGCTGGACGTGCGCTTCGACGCGGACGGCGGATTCTCGGTCTGCGCCTATACCGGCTGTTGGTACGGCACCGGTAAGACGATAAGTAATCCGCTGCATCTGCTCATTTCCGCGGCGCAGGTCGACTGGTCCGATCCGTCGCGCCAGGCCGAAAACCGCAGCGATGTGATGATCGCCTTCGATTCGGCCGATGGCATCGCCCTGGTCAAGGCCGGCGTCTTCGCGCTGCCGATGACGTGTTCGGCCGCGGATTGAGTCCCTTTCATACAAACCCGCGAATTTCTACTTAAATTGGAACCACCTGAGGCCGCCAACTACCTACTGATGCGCAACCGCGTATTCGCCTGGATTTCCCTGGCCACCGGCGCGCCACTGCATGCCGAAAACCTATGTTGCCAGAACATCTCGGCAACACTAGACTGCTAGACGGGGAAGCGGTGAACTATCAATCAAATTCAATCGAGGGTCACATGAGCTACGCTGGCTTCTGGAAACGCTTTTTAGCCTACATCATTGACGGCTTCGTCTTGTCCATACCTGTCATTTCCATCTCAATTCCGATTGGTATTGCTATGGGCGTGGCAGAAGCCGATGAAGATGCGATGAATGCAGTTTCCGTCATGCTCCAACTCGTATCTGCACTAATTGCTTGGCCATATTTCGCACTTATGGAGTCTTCCGCAAAACAGGGAACACTCGGCAAGATGGCCTTGGGCATCAAGGTCACCGATAGGAACGGTAATCGCATCGGATTCGGCCAGGCCACAGGCCGCTATTTCGGCAAGATCATTTCATCCCTGACGTGTGGAATTGGATATTTCCTGGCCGGCATCACGTCAAAAAAACAGGCATTGCACGACATCATGGCTGACTGCCTAGTTGTCGACAAATGAACGCTGTTTGCCGGCCTGGCGACACCTCGACACTAGGACAAATTAATTATCATGATTCCTGACAAATTACTCTTTGGCAACCGCGTATTCGCCTGGCTGGCCATGGCCACCGGCGTTCTGTTGCTGATTCCGCTGATCGCCATGCAGTTCACCGCCGAGGTGGACTGGGACGCCACCGACTTCATCGTGATGGGCGGGCTGATCTTCACCGCCGGCAGCGTGTTCGTGCTGATCGCCCGGCAGGTGAAGGAAAAGCACCGCCTGCCGGCGGCCCTGCTGGTGGCGGCGGGGTTCCTGTACGTCTGGGCCGAACTGGCCGTCGGCATCTTCACCGACTGGGGCAGCTGAGCGCCGCAGGGATCCGCACGCGATGGCCGAACCGAAATTCCAGTTCTACGAATACGTGCGCGTCGTTTCCGCCGATCCGGAGCTGGCCGAAATCGACGGCGAACGCGGCGCCGTGCTCGGCCGCTCCGAAGATGGGGACGGCGGCTACGGCTACGCCGTGCTGATCGAGCGCGACGGCATCTGCTGGAGCGTGGCGGAATCCGAGCTGCAGGCCACCGGCGAGTTCGGCATGCGCGCCGATTTCTACGGCGACGAATCGGTCCGGGTGCGCGTGGACGCGGACGGCCGCGGCACGCTGGCGGACTGAAGCCGCATGCAGCCGGCGGCGAAACTCGTGTTCGTCAAAGGCAGCGGCAAATACGACCGCCTGTTGGTCCGGCGCGGCGACGCGACCGAAACCGTGGACTGCCCGAAGCAGCGCATCATCCCGCACGACATGGTGCATTTCGCGGTGGAAAGCGTGCTGCAGGCGCGCGGCTTCCTGTCCCGCGTAAGTGACGGCGAGGCCGCTGCGTTCGCCATGGCGCCTGAAGCCGAAAGCGACGGAGTCGAGCGCTTGGTGGAGGTGTTCCAGGGCGACGCCTGGTCCGGCGGCGACAGTTCGCCCGAAGACATGCTGGCCCTGTACCGGGTGACCTGCGAGGCGCGGCAATGCCCTCCGCTGGCGGTCTGCGCCGACGACATCCGGGCCGTGCGCGCCCGCATCGCCGAACTCGACCGCCGATGGCAGGCGCTGGCTGCGGGAGAATCGCTGGAGCTGGAACTGTGACGGTACCGGCGACCGTATCGGCAACCGGCATCTGCTGTACCATGGCTGCACAGGGGAATAGATCGCCAATGGCAGCAACAATCATTCACCCATGGAGTTAATCATGCGCTATGCAGGCTTCTGGAAGCGGTTCGCCGCATCTTTGATCGACTCGATCATCCTGATGGTCGGCGCCGGCATCATCGGGGTCATTCTGGGCATCGCGGCTTTCGCATCCGGCAACGAGGAGTCGACGGCACTCGAGGCAGTGGCCAACCTCGTCGGTGTTGTCATCGACTGGCTGTACGCCGCCTTGATGGAATCGTCCGCCAGCCAAGCCACGCTCGGCAAGATGGCGCTCGGCATCAAGGTCACCGATTTGGACGGCAACCGCATCGGGTTCGGCAAGGCTACCGGCCGCCACTTCGGCAAGATCATTTCGGCACTGATGCTGCTCGTCGGCTACCTGATGGCCGCATTCACCGCCAGGAAACAGGCGCTGCACGACATCATGGCCGGTTGCCTGGTGGTGGAAAAATGAAGACGGTTCTTCGGGATGGCGAGCACCTGGTCAAACAGGGCGCCGCCAATCTCCAGAAGAACATCGAAACGGTCGGCGGACGGCTGTACCTGACCGATCGGCGGCTGGTGTTCGAGGCTCATGCCATCAACATCCAAGGCGGCACGACCGAATTGCCCCTGCAGGACATCCAGAGCACACGCGCATGCTGGACACGCTTCCTGGGGCTGATTCCGCTGTTCCCCAACTCCCTGGCGGTGTACACGAAATCAGGCGTCGAATACCGCTTCGTCCTGTTCGGGCGGCATGCTTGGGCGGCGGCAATCGACGGCCAGCGTACCGGTTGATGACAACATCCACGCCCATCGATGCCGACGGCCACTTGAATCCTGCGGTTGCCGGGCTCCGCCATTTCGCCGACATCCTGGCGTTGAATGCCGCCTCGGTGCATTTCCTCAGCCCGCTGACGCCGGAGCGGCTGGCGCATCTGCATGCGCATGCGGCCTACCACAAGGTGGTGCAGCACGACGGGCGCGTGCTCGCCTTCCTGCTGGCGTTCGCGCCCGGCGCGCCCTACGACAGCGTCAACTACCGCTGGTTCGATGCACGCTACGCCGACTTCCTGTACGTCGACCGCATCGTGGTAGCCGAGGACGCGCGCGGCCTGGGACTGGCCTCGCGCCTGTACCGCGACCTGTTCGGGCACGCGCGGGCGAACGGATACGCATGCGTGGTCTGCGAGTTCGACATCGATCCACCGAACCCCGCGTCGGAACGCTTCCACCGCGGCTTCGGTTTTGCCGAGGTCGGCAGCCAACGCCTGCCCAGCAGCAAGACCGTCTCGCTGCAGAGCGCGCCGGTGCAGGTGGCCTCCTTGCCGCCCGGGGACGCCCGGCGCTAGACTGCAGCAATCCGATACGCGACGGGAGTGCTTATGCGGTCCTTGAAGCTGGAAAAGGCCTTCACCCTGTTGGAGCCCGGACCACTGGTGCTGGTCACCACCCGCGATGGCGGCCGCAACAACATCATGACCCTGTCGTGGACCATGGTGCTGGACTTCAGTCCGCGCTTCGCACTGACCACCGGCGCCTGGAACCACTCGTTCACGGCGCTGAACAAGACCCGGCAATGCGTCATCGCCGTTCCGGGCATGGACCTGCTCGACAAGGCCGTCGGCATCGGCACCTGCTCCGGTACCGACACCGACAAGTTCGCCGAGTTCCGGCTCACGCCGCTGCCGGGCAAGATGGTCGACGCGCCGCTGATCAAGGAATGCCTGGCCAACATCGAATGCCGGGTGGTCGAGATCATCAAACGGCACGACATCGTGGTGCTGCAGGCGCTCGCGGCCTGGGTCAATCCGTCGCGCCGGGAGCGGCGCGGCGTGCATGCTGTCGGCGACGGCCGCTTCATCGTCGACGGCCGCACACTGGACCGCCGGAAACGGATGGCGGGCAAGCTGCCGCCCGGGGTTTAGCGGGATCCGTATGCGCCGCCTCATCGTCCTCGCCGCCATGGCCGGCATCCTCGCGACGGGATTCGTACCTGCCGCGCCGGAGCCGGTTCCCGACGCGAGCCCGCAGATGCAGCAACTGGTGGTACTGGATATCGACGGCACGCTGACGCCCAACAAGCTGTCGGTGTTCGACGCGCGGCCGGACGCGGACACGGTCCTCGCCGCCTATGCGGCCAAGGGCTACCGGATCGTCTATGTGACCACGCGCATTCCGGGCCTTCAGTCCGGGTTGGCGCATTGGCTGGAAACGCATCACTTCCCCGCCGGACCGGTCCACATCGCGCAAAGCGCCGAGGAGCGGAAGCTGCCCGCCGCGTTCAAAGCCCGGATTCTGCGCGAGTACACCCGCAAGGGCTGGCGGCTGGCGTATGCCTATGGCGATTCCTGCACCGACCTCCTGGCCTATGCCGCGGCCGGAATGCCGCAGGAGCGGATATTCGCCCTGAAACGGCGCGGCGCCAAGGACTGCGAGGGCGGCGGCTTCGCCGCCTGTCTGGACGGCTGGAAGGCGCATTTGGACTATGTGGAACGGGAGGTCCCCGGCGTGCAATGACGGCCGGCGCGAAAGCTTGCGCGCCGGTGGACGCCGAGACCATGCGCTCCGGGCTAGAATGGCGTATCTGCTTCGAGGACCCGCGGATGAAGAGCTGGCTGTTTCTCGCGATCGCGATCATCGCCGATGTGGCGGCGACCTCCGGCCTGCGCTCGAGCGAAGGCTTCACCAAGCTATGGCCCAGCCTGTTCGCGGTCGCCGGCTACGCGCTGGCGCTGTACTTCCTGTCGCTGACCCTGAAATCCATCCCGGTCGGCATCGCCTACGGCGTCTGGGCCGGGCTCGGCATCGTGCTGGTGACGCTGGTCGGCTGGCTGGTCTACGGCCAGAAGCTGGATGCCGCCGGCGTGCTGGGCATGGCGCTGATCGTGCTCGGCGTGGTGGTGATCAATGTATTTTCCGAATCGGGCATGCGCTGAAGCCCGGCAGACGTTGCCGGGCGCGGGCGGCACGCCGCATAATGACGGACTGTCCGCCGCCGGCCATTACCGCATGTCCTTGATCGACCGCAAGCACCACCGTTTCGTATTCGCCTTCTTCATGGCGTTGCTGATGTCCTGCATCATGTCGCTGGTGATCACCCTGTTCAACGTCGGCCTGGTGCCCGATCTGCTCCTGCGCTGGCTGAAGGCCTGGGGCTTCGCCTTCGCCGTGGCGTTCCCGACCGTGACTTTCGTGGCGCCGCTGGTGCACCGCCTGGTGGCCATCGTGCTGAAAGAAGAACCGCGCGCACGCTGAGCCCGGCACCATGAACGCCTCGTTGATGCGCTACCTGTTCAACCTGTGGCCGCCGTTTTTGGCCGCCGGCATCCATGTCACCGCCCTTGCGCCGGATTTCCGCCACGCTCGCGTCGAGCTGCGGCAACGGCCTTGGAACCGGAACTACGTGGGCACCCATTTCGGCGGCAGCCTGTTCGCCATGACCGATCCGTTCTGGATGTTCCTGGTGCTGCGCGGACTGGGCAGGGACTACATCGTCTGGGACAAGGCGGCCGAGATCGAGTTCGTCAAACCCGGGCGCGGTACGGTATTTGCCGAGTTCCATATCGACGACGCGCTGCTGGAGGCGATCCGGGCCGAGACCGCCGACGGCGACAAGCACCTGCGCTGGCTGCCGGTGGATGTGCTGGACGCCGCCGGCGATACCGTTTCGCGCATACGCAAGCAGATCTACGTGCGCCGCAAGCCGGCCAAGCCCGGCACCTGAAACGGCCGGGAGGAGTTATCCTGTAGGCCACCTCCGGAGGAGCTCCGCATGCGCAAACTCATTCCCCTGTCGCTTGTGGCCGTCGGCGCCGCGTTGATGGCGTTCAAGATCGTCGAAGACAGCGAGCCCGGCGCCATTCCGCTGCTGTTGGTGCTGATTGGCGGCGCATGGTATTTCATCGGCCGTAGAAAGCACGGAGACATGTAAGGAGCCGCATGCCCGAACTCGCCGCCATCGCCTTCCGCCGCCAGGCCAAAGGCCGCATGCTGGAAATCGCCGAAGTCGACATCGACCGCGAGACCGGCGTGGTGCCCGATACCCGCGGCAAGCCCGGCCGCCGGCAGGTGAGCGTGCTCAGCCTGCCCAGCTGGCGCGAGGCCTGCGCCGAACTCGACGCCGACCTGCCTTGGACCTTCCGGCGCGCCAATCTGCTGGTGGACGGCCTGCGTTTCTCGGCCGCCGACGTCGGCCGTATCCTGCGCATCGGCGAGGTGGAGCTGGAACTGACGGTGGAAACCGATCCCTGCCCGCGCATGGACGCCCAGCATCCGGGCCTGACCGCGGCGCTGACACCGGATTGGCGCGGCGGCGTCTGCGGCCGGGTGCGGCGCGCGGGCCGCGTGCGCGTCGGCGATGCGGTCGGCTTCGCGGATTGAATCCGCGCTTGCCGGCACGCCGTTCCACGCCTACCCTAAACGCATGAATGCATTCCTGCCCCATGCCGCGATCGTGGCCGTCGGCGGCGGCTTGGGCGCGGTGGCGCGCTTCGCCGTCTCGCATTGGCTGTTGCCGCACAGCCTCAACCAGCGCTTCCCTTGGCCGACCTTCGCGGTCAACGTGGCCGGCTGCCTGGTAGCCGGCGCGTTGTTCGCCTACGCCGCCAAGCATTCGGCGTTCTCGCCCGGCCTGCGCCTGTTCCTGTTCACCGGCCTGCTCGGCGGCTTCACCACGTTCTCGGCCTTCGGACTGGAAACCGTCAACCTGCTCAAGCGCGGCGATATGGCGATGGCGGCGCTGTACGTGCTGGCGAGCGTGGCCTGCGGCCTGGCCGCCATCGGCCTGGCTTACCGTTTCACGCCCTGAAAGAACACCAGCTGCCAGGGCAGCTCCACTGCGCCATCGGACCCGATGCGATAGGCCAGATGCTCGGCCAAACCGGCCGCCAGCGTGTCGTCGGCGGCGCGGTCGATGCCGAACATATTGCGGCAATAGAACAGCATCGCCGCTTCACTTTCGAAACGCCACGGGTAATGCCGCACGTGCATCGAGGTGTCGGTGAAGCCGGCCGCCTGCAGGCGCGGCATGAAACCGGCATCGAAGAACACGCCCTCATGGCCTTGGCTGTTGTGCCGGTGCACGAAGCCGTTGAGGAAACCGTCCACCGGCGAACCGGCAAGCACTTCGCCGACCAGCAAGCGGCCGCCGGGCCGCAGCACGCGCCGGCATTCGGCCAGGAACGCGTCCTGCCGCGGCGCCGGCACATGGTGCAGACCGGTCAGCGACAACACCGCATCGAAACCGGCATCGGCGAACGGCAACCGCTCGGGGCTGGCCAGGGCCGCGCCTTCGGCCGCGAAACCGACGCTGAAATCGCAGGCGCTCAGGCGCGTGCCGGCCGGCAGATAGGCGTCCAGATAGCCGCCGCCGGAGGGCACGTCGAGCACATCGATGGCATCGGCCGGCAAGTCTTCCAGCAGCGCGCCGAACTCGCCGTCGCGCGCGTGCGGATGCGTGCGCATGGCCCGATGGTATTGCGCGGCACGGACGGCGAAGATGCTGCTGTAATCGTTCATGGTGCGCGCTCCGTATGCGGCGGGTGCGGGTTCAGTCGCGGATCAACCGGTGCTCGACCAGATGCGCGACCACCGAGGGGTCGGCGAGGGTCGAGATGTCGCCGAGCGCCTCCGGCTGGTTCTCGGCGATCTTGCGCAGGATGCGGCGCATGATCTTGCCCGAACGCGTCTTCGGCAGGCCCGGCGCCCATTGCAGCCAGTCCGGCGTGGCGATCGGGCTCAGGTGCTCGCGCACGTGCTGGATCAGCGCCTTGCCCAGTTCCACCGAATGCTCGCGGCCGGCCTTCAGGGTGACGAACACGTAGATGCCCTGGCCCTTGATGTCGTGCGGGGCGCCGACCACGGCGGCCTCGGCCACGTCCGGATGCGCGACCAGCGCGCTCTCGATTTCGGCGGTGCCCAGGCGATGGCCGGACACGTTCAGCACGTCGTCGACGCGGCCGGTGATCCAGTAGTAGCCGTCTTGGTCGCGGCGCGCGCCGTCGCCGGTGAAGTAGCTGCCGGGATAGGTGCTGAAGTAAGTCTCGAAGAAGCGCGCGTGATCGCCGTACACGCTGCGCATCTGGCCCGGCCAGGAATCGCGCAGCACCAGATTGCCCTCGCCGGCGCCATGGATCTCGTTGCCCTCGGCATCCACCAGGGCCGGATGCACGCCGAACAGCGGCAAGGTGGCCGAGCCGGGCTTGAGCGCGGTGGCGGCCGGCAGCGGCGCGATCAGCATGCCGCCGGTCTCGGTCTGCCACCAGGTGTCGACCACCGGGCAGCGGCCTTCGCCGACCACGCGGTGGTACCAGGTCCAGGCCTCGGGATTGATCGGCTCGCCGACCGTGCCGAGCAGGCGCAGCGATTTGCGCGAGCTGGCCTGCACCGGCGCCTCGCCTTCGCGCATCAGCGCGCGGATGGCGGTCGGCGCGGTGTAGAAGATGCTGACCTGATGCTTGTCGACCACGCGCCAGAAGCGCGAGAAGTCCGGGTAGTTCGGCACGCCCTCGAACAGCAGCGTGGTGGCGCCGTTGCACAGCGGGCCGTACACGCCGTAGCTGTGGCCGGTGATCCAGCCGACGTCGGCGGTGCACCAGTACACGTCATCCTCGCGCAGGTCGAATACCGCTTCATGGGTGAACGCGGCGTGCAGCAGGTAGCCGGCACTGGTGTGCAGTACGCCCTTGGGCTTGCCGGTGGAGCCGGAGGTGTACAGGATGAACAACGGGTCCTCGGCGTTCATCGGCGCGGCGGCGTGTTCGGCCGATTGGCCGTCGACCACCACGTCGTACCAGCGGTCGCGCGGCATCTGCATCGGCGGCGCGTCCGGGCCGTGGCGCACCACCAGCACGGTCTCCACCGTATACGTGCCTTTCTGCTTGAGCGCGTCGTCCACGTGCGCCTTCAGCGGCAGCCAACGGCCGCCGCGCTGGCCGGCCGAGGCGGTGATCACCAGCTTGGAGCCGCAATCGGCGATGCGCGAGGCGATGGCGTCCGGCGAGAAGCCGGCGAACACCACCGAATGCACCGCGCCGATGCGGGCGCAGGCCAGCATCGCCACCGCGGCTTCGGGGATCATCGGCAGGTAGATGGTGACGCGGTCGCCCTTGACCACGCCCAGGCGCTCCAGCGCGTTGGCCAGTTTGCAGACGCGGGCGTGCAGTTCGCGGTAGCTGATGGCCTCGGACGGGGTGTACGGATCGTCGGATTCCCACAGGATGGCGGTCTTGTCGCCGCGCTCAGCCAGGTGCCGGTCCAGGCAGTTGACCGCTACGTTCAGCTCGCCGTCCGGGAACCAGCGGATGCGGAAGTCCTCCTTGGCGAAGCTGACGTCCTTGACCACGGTGAACGGGGTGGCCCAGCTCAGCCGGGCCGCCTGCTCGCGCCAGAAGCCCTCCGAGTCAGTCTCGGCCCGGGCGCGCAGGCGCGCCACGGTTTCGGCGTCATAGGCGGAACGGCCGGCGAACTCGGCCGGCACGGGGAACAGTTCGGTCATCGGGAAACGCTCTCACGCGGTCGTACAGGCCCCTAGTGTATGGTATCGGTTCCCCGTGCGAAACCGCCCCCGCCATGCCCGAATTGCCCGAAGTCGAAACCACCCGCCGCGGCCTGTCGCCGCATGTCCTCGGCAAGCGCATCACCGGCGTGGTGCTGCGCCGCGACCGCCTGCGCTGGCCGATTCCGTTCGAGATCGTCGAGCAGCTGCCCGGCCAGACCATCCTGGACATCGAACGCCGCGCCAAATACCTGCTGATGCACACCAAGGCCGGCAGCGCGCTCTGGCATCTGGGCATGTCCGGCAGCATGCGGGTGCTGAAGGCCGGCACCCCGGCCGGCACGCACGACCACGTCGACATTGAGCTCAGCGGCAAGCGCATCATCCGCTTCACCGATCCGCGCCGCTTCGGCTGCCTGCTCTGGCAACCGCTCGGCGAAATCCATCCGTTGCTGCAGAAGCTCGGCCCCGAGCCGCTGTCGCCGGAGTTCAGCGGCGAGTACCTGTACCGCAAGAGCCGCGGCAAGATCGCCGCGGTCAAATCCTTCCTGATGGACCAGGCCGTGGTGGTGGGCGTGGGCAACATCTACGCCGCCGAAAGCCTGTTCCGCGCCGGCATCTCGCCGCTGCGCGAGGCCGGCTCGCTGAGCAAGGCGCGCTACGAGAAACTGGCCGCGGCGGTGAAGGCCATCCTGGCCTACGCCATCGAACGCGGCGGCACCACGCTGCGCGATTTCCTCAGCCCCGATTCCGAACCCGGCTACTTCGAGCAGGAACTGGACGTGTACGGCCGCGAGGGCGAGCCCTGCAAGCGCTGTGGCCGGCCGTTGCGCGAGTCGCGCCTGAACAACCGCGCCGGGGCATGGTGCGGGCACTGTCAAACATAACAACAGATCTTGGCGGATAATCGGGAGCGATACGCCCTCCACCCGACGGAGCCCGCTATGGACATCCTGATCATCTGCCTGGCCGCGCTCATTGCCTCGCTGCTCACGCTGTTCTCCGGCTTCGGCCTGGGCACCTTGCTGATGCCGGTGATGGCGCTGTTCATGCCCTTGCCCACCGCCATCGCGGTCACCGCCGTGGTGCACTTGGCCAACAACCTGTTCAAGGGCGCGTTGCTGGGCGCCCGCGCCGACCGCGGCGTGTTGCTGCGCTTCGGCGTGCCGGCGCTGCTGGCCGCCCTGCTCGGCGCTTGGCTGTTGCAGCGCATCGGGCAATTGCCGCCGTGGCATCAATACACCTTGGCCGGCCGGCCATTCGCCATCGAACCGCTGAAGGCGGTGATCGGCGTGTTGATCCTGATATTCGTGGCGCTGGAATCGCATCCGCAGATGAGCCGCTGGGCGCTGCCGCCGCGGCTGTTGCCGCTCGGCGGCGTGGTCAGCGGATTCTTCGGCGGTCTGTCCGGCCACCAGGGCGCGTTGCGTAGCCTGTTCCTGCTCAAGGCCGGATTGGACAAGACCGCGTTCATCGCCACCGGCATCCTGATCGCGGTGCTGGTGGATCTGGCGCGGCTGGCGGTGTACGGCATCGACCTGCAGACCGCCACCGAACGCTGGCCGCTGGTGTTGGCGGCTACGCTGGCGGCCATGTTGGGCGCCATCGCCGGCACGCGCTTGTTGCCCAAAGTCACCTATCGCGGCGTGCAGAATGTGGTGTCGGCGTTGTTGGTGCTGATTGCGGCAGGGTTGGTTAGTGGCGTTATCTGATTTAGTCTACCTGAACTGGCTGGAGCTATTTCAATGAAAACTGAATTAATGTCCGAACTTATTAAATCAATAATAATTAGTAAAACCTATGTACGGACAATCGCAATCATTGCCATTATTTTTTTCCTCACAGGTTGCGCAAAGCACTTTACATATGACGCAATACATGAGCCATATGGATTCTTTTCAGGAATTTGGCATGGATTTGTATTTCCACTCTCATTGGTCGCAAATATAATTTCTTGGATATTGTCACTTTTTGATATTCATGTATTCGAGAATATTCAAATAATAGGTCGGCCAAATACCGGATTTTTCTACTACTTAGGATTTATCCTCGGCCTTTCGAGCGGAAGCGGTGGTGGCGCTGGAGCCATAACCCGATAAGCGACCTAACTGAATTAACAGGCTATTCGATATGATAGTGACTATAATCGATAGGCATAAATTGCATTTTTTAGCTCATCAGTTAAATCAGAATATTTTATGAAGAGGTAATAATGAAAATTATCATGGCAGTTGCCGTCGCATTCTTGATTAGCAATGAAGTCAGTGCTGAATCAAAAGAACCTACGCCAATCGGCCAAGGTCAATATATGTTGGCTCATAAAAATTTCACAGTATTTGGAAGTTCCGACAAAATCATAGTAAAGCTAATGGAGCAAGCTCAGGAATTCTGTAGATCTAAAGAGGGAAAAGAAGCAGTACTGCTTCAAACTGGTGGGGATGATGCTGAGCCAGCACAGTTCAGAAACGGACAGCTTCAACGCCCTGCCAAAGGCGCGTCTGGAACAATCTATTTTCAGTGTGGAGCACCAGAGACTGATGCTACAAAGCAAACTGATAAATATGACGCATTAGCAAAGCTCAAATCCCTCCTTGACTCAGGAGCAATCACTAAAGAAGAGTTCGAGGCTCAAAAGAAAAAGATTCTAGGCGATTGATTGTTTAGTTAATTTCACTCACTGTGCCGGGCACAATAAAAGCCCTATGCTTAGTGACGCTTTGAGCATTGCCATGCCCCACATCCGCCCCGCCGTTGCCGCCGACGCCGAAGCCCTGGCCGAGCTGCAGGAAACCACCTTCCGATCCACTTTCGGCGCCAGCAACAGCGCCGAGAACATGGACATGCACTGCCGGCTCAGCTACGGCGAGCACATCCAGCGCGCCGAGCTGGAAGATCCGGCGCTGCACATCCTGGTGGCCGAGCACGACGGCCGGCTGGTGGCGTTCGCGCAACTGCGCATGGGCCATGCGCCGGGCTGCATCACGGCCACGAGCGCGGGCGAGATCCAGCGCCTGTACGTGACCGACGACTGGCACGGCAAAGGCCTGGCACAGGCATTGATGGATGCTTGCATCGGCGAGCTGCGCCGCCAAAACGCCGACGCGGTCTGGCTCGGCGTGTGGGAGCATAATCCGCGCGCCATCGCGTTCTACCGCAAATGCGGCTTCACCGAGGTCGGCGAGCATGTGTTCGTGCTGGGCGAAGACCCGCAGCGCGACATCGTGATGGTCAAGCCGCTGGCCTGAGCCGCGACCCGGCACGGGATTGACGGCCAGCCGCATTCGGGCTGTAATGGCGGCAGGGGAAAACCGTCACCATTACAAGAACTGGAACCCATGGAAACCCAAACCACCCCGTCCGTCGTACCGGGCCAGTCCGGCCTTGGCATCGCCTCCCTGATCCTGTCCATCGTCTCGGCCCTGGCCATCTTCGTGCTGATCATGCTGGCCGGCATGGTGGAATCGGCCACGCCCGGCGGCATGGACGAGAACTCGCCGGAAGCGATTCTGATCGGCCTGTTCCTGGTCGGCTTCATGGGCGCGGCCCTGCTCGGCCTCGGCCTGGGCATCGGCGGCCTGGTGCAGCAGAACCGGAACAAGACCCTGGCCATCGTCGGCACCGTGCTTTCGGCGGTCACTCTGGTCGGCAGCATGTCGATCATCCTGCTCGGTCTGGCGATGGGTTGAGCCGCACGCGTCCTTGACGCGCGCGCCGGGCAAATCCGTTAGGCTATGGGAACTTGAATTCCCGCTTGGAGGACGCCCATGAAATCCCTGCTGACCGCTTTCCTGCTCGCAGCCGCAGGCACCGCCGCGCACGCCGCCGAACGCGTGGTTCCGATGCATCTGGTCGATGCCGACGGCAAGCACGCCTGGGTCGGCGAGATCAAAGCGCAGGACAGCGCCTACGGCCTGGTGCTGACCCCGCAACTGCGTGGCCTGCCGCCGGGCCTGCACGGCTTCCACCTGCACGAGAACCCCAGCTGCGCGCCGAAGGACAAGGACAGCAAGCCGGTGGCGGCGCTGGCCGCCGGTGGCCATTGGGACCCGGACAAGAGCGGCAAGCACGATTCGCCCTGGGGCGACGGCCACCGCGGCGACCTGCCGGCGCTGTACGTGGACGGCGAAGGCTCGGCCACGCAACCGGTGCTGGCTCCACGCCTGAAAGCCGCCGACCTGAGCGGCCGCGCGCTGATGGTGCATGCCGGCGGCGACAACCACGCCGACCATCCGGCGCCGCTGGGCGGCGGCGGCGCGCGCATCGCCTGCGGCGTCATCGAATAAACCGTCCGCCGCGGCCCACGCCATGCAGCGCCTGGAAACGAAAGTGCCGCCGCCGTTGGTGGCCCTGCTGTGCGGCGCGCTGATGGCCTGGATCGACGCCCACGCCATGCAGCGCCTGGAAACGAAAGTGCCGCCGCCGTTGGTGGCCCTGCTGTGCGGCGCGCTGATGGCCTGGATCGACGCCCACACCCTGCAGCTGGCCTTGCCGGCGGCGCTGAACTGGATGCTGATCGCGGCCTTGGCGCTGGCCGGCATCGGTTTCGATTTCGCCGGGCTGTACGCGTTCCGGCGCCGGCGCACCACGGTCAATCCGCTGCATCCGGAGAAAGCCAGCGCCTTGGTATGCGATGGCGTGTACCGCATCACCCGCAACCCGATGTACGTGGGCATGGCCTGCTTCCAGACCGCCTGGGCGCTGTACCTGGACGCGCCGTTGGCCTGGCTCGGGGTGGCGCTGTTCGCGGCCTACATCACCCGCTTCCAGATCATTCCGGAAGAACGCACGCTGGCGCGCCTGTTCGGCGCCGAATTCGACGCCTACCGCACGCGCGTGCGGCGCTGGCTGTGAGGACCGCGGCATGTATGAATCGCGCCACCAGAAACCGCTGACCCGCCGCCAGTTCGCGCGGCGCGTGTTCAACCACGCCTTGGCCACGGCCGGCATGCTGGTGTTCTCGGTGGCGCTCGGCATGGCCGGCTACATCGGCTTCGAACAGCTGCCGGCGATGGATGCGTTTTTGAACACCGCCATGCTGCTGGGCGGCATGGGCCCGGTGAACCCGCCGCAAAGCGATGCCGGCAAGCTGTTCGCCGGCCTGTTCGCGCTGTACGCCGGCCTGCTGTTCATCGTGGCGGCGGCGCTGATGCTGGCGCCGGTGTTGCACCGCGTGCTGCACCGGTTCCACTGGCGCGAAGACCGCGACTGAGCCTCAGCCCGAGAGCAGAGCCACCACCTCGTCGTCGTCCACCTGCGGAAACGCGCGGTAATAGGCGCCGACGCTGCCGAAATCCTCGGGCGTATGCAGGCAGACGCAGGTGAAGCCCAGCGCGCGCAGCGCGGCCAGCGAATCGGCGGCGGCCACCGGCACCGCGCCGAGCAGCTCTTTCGGATGCCGGGCCTGCACCGCGCGCAGCGCGGCAATCATCGTGGCGCCGGTGGCCAGGCCGTCGTCGACCACGATCACCGTGCGCCCGTGCGGATCGATCGGCGCGCGCGCCGGGGTGTAACGCGCGCGGCGCACGGCCATCAGCCGGCGCTGCACGCGCGCCTCCTCGTCCAGATAGACGGCGTCGGCGCCATGCGCCGCAGCGTGCGGCGCCACATACATGTGGCCGGCTTCGTCGACCGCGCCGACCGCGACCTCCGGATTGAACGGCGAACCGATCTTGCGCACCAGCACCACGTCGAACTCGCCGCCCAAGCGCTCGGCCAGGATGCGCGCCATCGGCACCGCGCCGCGCGGAATGGCCAGGATCAGCGGATGCCGGCCGGCATACGGCGCCAGCGCGTCGGCCAAGCGTTCGGCGGCGTCTTGGCGGTCTCGGAACATGGGCCTCTCCGCGTGCGGGATACGGCCCGATTATGGCGTAGCCGGCCGGAACCGGCCAGCGCCGGGTTCAGTCGCCCTGATCGAGCGGCAATACCGCCTGCTGCAGTTCGATGGCGCTTTCGCCGGCCATGATCTTCTTGAACTCGGGCCGCGACACCGAGACGTAACGCTCGTTGCCGCCGACCTCGACCTGCGGGCCGTCGGTCACCGCGCGGCCGTGTTCGTCCACGCGCACCACCATATTGGCCTTGCGGCCGGTGTGGCAGATGGTCTTCAGCTCCACCAGATTGTCGGCCCAGGCCAGCAGGTACTGGCTGCCTTCGAACAGCTCGCCGCGGAAATCGGTGCGCAGGCCGTAGGCCAGCACCGGAATGCCGAGCGCGTCGACCACTTCGGTCAGCTGCCAGACCTGGGCCTTGCTCAGGAACTGCGCTTCGTCGACCAGCACGCAGTCGATCTTTCCCTTGGCCGCCAACGCCTGACGCGTCAGCGTGGCCAGGTCGTCATCGCCGGTGAAGGTCATCGCGTTGGCCTTCAGCCCGATGCGCGAGGCGACCACGCCGACGCCGGCGCGGTGGTCCAGCCTCGGTGTCAGGATCAGCGTGCGCATGCCGCGCTCGTGGTAGTTGTACGCGCTCTGCAGCAAGGTGGTGGTCTTGCCGGCGTTCATGGTCGAGTAGTAGAAGTACAGCTTGGCCAAGCGGGAATCCTCAGGGCTTGTCGGTTTCGGGGGGCTTCGGCGGAACCGCCAGCAGTTCGCTGGCGTTCACGCTGCCGGTCGGCAACGCTTTCCAGGCCACATTCTGCCATTTCCAGTACGCCTCCGGTTGCCAGAAGCGGTCCTGGTAGAAGTCCTCGCCGTTGATGGTGATCGGCATGCCGCCGGGACCCGGCACCTCGATGCGCAAGGTGCCGACGAAGCCGGTGCGGCTGCCGGTGATGTTGCGCCGGTCGCGCTGCAGGATGCGCTCGATGCGCGGCTTGGCGGCAGCGTCGCCGTAGCGCGCGTACAGCCACGGACCGATGGCCAGCGCGCGGGCGCGCTCCTGCGCGTTCAGCGCGACCCAATACTGCTCGCGTTTGGCCACCAGGTCGCGGTACAGGCGTTCGGCCGCCATGTCCATCCAGACATAGGCCTCGGCGCGGTCGGTGGCCGCGCCCTCGCCCTTCCACAGCATTTCGGCCACCATCGCCTGCGAAGGCTTGTCGGCGTAATAGGCGCCTTTGCGGAACTGGCGCAGGGCCTCGCGATGCTCGCCCCGCGCATAGCTCTTCATGCCCAGGATGCGCGCGCGCAGATCCGGATGGCTGGCCAGGAAGCTGCGCGACTGCACGATGAAACGGGTGTCGTCGGGGCCGTCCAAGGCGGACGGCGGCGCATCGGCCGCGCCGGCGGCGGCAGACCAGAGCAGGGCGGTGAACAGCAGGCGGATGATCACGGAAACTCCTTCGCGGGGATTGCGGCACAGCCTACGCCCGGCGGCGGGCGGCGGCACGTGCCATCGGTCATGCCGGCGGCGCGATGCCGAGCAGGGTCAGCGCTTTGGCGAACTCCGCGTCCAACGGCGCGCGTACGTCCACCAGTTCACCCGAAACCGGGTGAGCGAAGCGTAAACGGCCGGCATGTAGCAGCATGCGGTGCACGCCGAGCATGCGGAACGCGCGGTTGTGGCGGCCGTCGCCGTGGCTGGTGTCGCCGATCAGGTGGTGCGAGACGTGCTTGAGATGCCGGCGGATCTGGCGGAAACGGCCGGTGACCGGCGTGCAGCGCAGCAGCGCGTAGCGCGAGGTCGGATGCTCCGCGCTCGACACCGGCAGCTCGGCGGTGGCCAGGCGCTCGAATTCGGTGACCGCTGGCTTCTTTTCCGGCTTGCCAGGGCCGCCGTCCAGCGCGTGATCGACGGTGAAGGCTTGTTCCGGCCAACCACGGCAGACCGCATAGTAATCCTTGCGCACCTCGCGACCCATGAACACCCTGCCCAGCGCGGCGGCGGTTTCGGCGTCGAAGGCGACCAGCACGCAGCCGCTGGTGGCGCGGTCGAGCCGATGGATCAGGTGCACGCGCGAATCGAACTGGTCGCGCAGACGGTGCAGCAGGAAATCGTCTTCGCCGCGCGACAGGCCGCTGGCATGCGCCATCAGCCCGGCGGGCTTGTCGACCACCGCGCACACGCCATCGCGGTACAGCACCGCCAAGGCGGCTTCGCTCACAGGCGACGCGGCCAGGCGGCGGCGAACGACAATACGGCCACCGCCAGGGTGGCGTAACGCCAGGACGCTTCGGCGCCGAACACATGCAACGCCACGGCGGCTAATGCGGCGGTCACGCCCAGCACCAGCGCGAACAGCTGGCGCTGGTTGCGCTGGCTGACTGCGACCAGACGCGCGATGTCTTCGGAACGCATGCGGATGTCGGATTCGCCGTGCACCTGCTTGGCCAGGAAGGCCTGCAGCAGGGCCGGCAGATCGGCGGCGTCGCGCGCCAGCTCCGGCCAGCGCGCGCGCAGGCGTTCGGCCACCGCCTTGGCGCTGTAGCGGGTGCGCAGGATGTCTTCCAGCACCGGCCGGGCCACTGCCCACAGGTCGATCGTCGGATCGAGCGTGCGCGCCAGGCCTTCGGTGTTGAGCAAGGTCTTCTGCAGCAGGATTAGCTGCGGCTGCAGGGTCAATTCGTATTTCCGCGCGGTGCGCAGCAGCTTGCCGATCACTTCGGCGATCGAGAACTCCGACAGCGGCCGGGTGAAGTACGGCTCGCAGACCGCGCGTACCGCCGCCTCCAGCTCGTCCAGGCGCAGATGCGCCGGCATCCAGCCGGCCTGCACGTGCAGGCGCGCGATGGCGCGGTAGTCCTTGCGGAAGATGGCCATGAAGTTCTCGGCCAGGTAGTACTGGTCCTGCTCGCTGAGCTGGCCGACGATGCCGAAGTCGAGCGCGATGAAGCCGGCCTTGGCCGGCTCGCGGACATCGACCCAGATATTGCCGGCGTGCGCGTCGGCGTGGAAGTAGTTGTCGCGGAACACCTGCCGGTACAGGATGCGCACGGCCTGAGCGGCCAGCGGGCGGCGGTCGACGCCGAGCCGGTCGAGCTCGTCGATGCTGTCGGCCGGCACGCCGTACACGCGCTCCATGACCAGCACGCGTTCGCTGGTGAGAGCCCATTCGACGGCCGGTACCTGCAGCTCGGCACCGTCCTGCCACAGGCGGCGCATCAGGCTGGCGTTGGCGGCCTCGCGCTGCAGGTCGCATTCGGCCAGCAGCGTGCTCTCCAGTTCGGCCACCACGTCGTGCGGACGGATTTTGTCGGCGTTCGGGTGCAGGCGGCGGATGCCGTCGGCCAGCAGGCGCATCAGCGCGATGTCCTTACCGATGCGGTCTTCGATGCCCGGCCGCAACACCTTGACCACCACCGCGCGACCGTCCGGCAGCCAAGCAGCATGCACCTGCGCGATCGAGGCCGAGGCCAACGGTTCGTCGTCGAAGCGCTCGAACAGCTCGGCCAAGGGTTTGCCCAAGGCCTCGGCCACGATGGCCTTGGCCTCATTGGAATCGAAGGGTTTGACCTGATCGCGCAGACCGGCCAGCTCATCGGCGATGTCGGCCGGCAGCAGGTCGCGGCGGGTGGACAGCACCTGGCCGAGCTTGACGAACAGCGGACCGAGCTCCTGCAACGCCAAGCGCAGGCGCACGCCGCGCGCTTGGCCGCGGTGTTCCTTGGCGGTCGGCGAGAACAGTTTGAACAGACGCAGCAGCGGCGTGGCGCGCGAAGCCGGCAGCCATTCGTCCAGGCCATGGCGCGAGGCGGTGCGCACGATCGCCAGCGCGCGCAGCATCGGCTTCATCGCAGGCCGTCCAGCAGACGCTCGACCCGCGCCTGCAATCGGTCGCCGCGCTGGCGCAGACGGTCGACGTCGGCGTGGAAGGCCTCGAGTTCGGCGCGACCGACCACCACGCGGGCTTCCTCGGTGGCGTATTCGGCGCCGGAGCGCGCCAGGTTGGCGGCGCTGACGCGCGCGTGACGCAGGCCTTCGCGCAAAACTTTGGCGACCTGCGGACCGAGCACCGGGCCGAAGGCGGTGACGAACGGCGCCTGCCAGTCGGGATCGAAACCCTTGACCAGATCCTGCAATACGCGCGCCAGCTCGACGTCGCCGCTGATGCGCATGGCGCCGACGGCGGTCTTGCCCTGCGCCAGCAGCGGCAAGGATTGCAGCAGGCCGGACAGCCGGCTCTTGACGCTGACATCGGCCTCGACGCCGGGCGTGACCGGACCGATGTGCAGATGGCCTTCGCGCACGTCGATGGCCAGGGCGATGTCCGGCGACTGCAGATGCGCCTCAATGCGGCGGCCGTCGAGCGTGCGCAGTTTGTCGCGGCTGGCCTCGTCGAGTGTCAGCAGGCGGTTCAAGGCCTGTTCCAGCACGCGGCCGGCGAGCGGTTTGACTGCATCAAATGGCGAAGCGGGCGTATTCATGATTCGGGCTTCCGGCAGCTGTCCTGCAGACGGCGCAGTCCTTCGGCGAAGGACACCTGCGGCACGTAGCCGAAATCGCGGCGGGCTGCCGAGACATCATACCAATGCTCGGTCGACAGTTGTTCGGCCAAAAAGCGCGTCATCGGCGGCTCGCCGTGCAGACGCAGCACGGTCCACAGCGCCTCGCACAGCGCGCCCAGGCCGTAGGCCAGCGGATACGGCAGGCTGCGCGTCACCGGCGGCGCGCCGGCGGCGGCCAACAGGCCGTTGACGATCTCGCGGATAGGCTTGGGTTCGGCATTGGAGATGAAATAGGCCTTGCCGGCGCAGGCGGCGCCCGGCGCCAATGCGTCCAGCGCCTGCAGATGCGCCTGCACCACATTGTCGACATAGGTGCAGTCCATATGGTTGCCGCCGTCGCCGATGAAACGCAGGCGGCCGGCATGCGCGCGTTCGGCCAGACGCGGCAGCAATTGCGTGTCACCCGGGCCCCAGATCAGCCGCGGTCGCAGCGCCACGGTGGCGAAATCCGGCGCGTCGGCGGCCAGCACCGCGCGTTCGGCCAGCATCTTGGTGTGCGGATAGTGCGCGGAAAAGCGCGTGCCGTACGGCGTGTCGATTTCGTTGCCGCCGGCTACCGCGCGGCGGCCGGCATGCACCACGCTCGGCGTGGAGGTGTACACGAATCGGCGGATGCCGGCGGCGCGGGCTTCGGCCAGCAGCACCTGCGTACCGGTGACGTTGGTGCGGTAGAAATCGTCCCAGGCGCCCCAGCCGCTGGCCTTGGCGGCGTTGTGCAGCACCGCGTCCGCGCCGGCCACGGCCCGGCGCACGGCTTCGGCATCATCCAGTGCACCCAGCACCTGGGTCACGCCGAGCGCGTCCAAGGCCTTGGCGTGATGGCGTTGCAGGCTGACCACCGTATCGCCGCGCGCGCGCAGCGCGCGGCACAGGGCCAGGCCGAGGAAGCCGCTGCCGCCGGTGACCAGCACCTTCACCGCTTTCGCTCCAGCTGCTGCGCGGCCCAGACCGCCAACTGCTCGCGGCCGATCTTGGCGTTGTGGCGGATGTCGACCGGGAAGCCCGGATGCACCAGGAAGGTGTCGATGTGCTGGGTGTGCCGATGCGCGCGCGCGATCTGCCGCAGTTCCTCGAACAGGATCCCGCGCGGCATCGGCTGCGCCGAATCAAGCTCCAGGCACAGCACCGGTGTCTGCCGGCCGTACTCGCCGACGCCGACCAGCGCGCTGCGCTTCAAGGCCGGATGGCGGTTGAACACCGGCTCGACGTTCTCGGTGCCGAGCAGGCCCTGCGGGGTCTGCAGGCGCTGCGATTTGCGGCCGCAGAACCACAAGCGGCCCTGCGAATCCTGCCAGGCCAGATCGCCCATGCGGTGCACGACGCGCGGGCCGCCGTCGGGCAGGGTCTCGCGGATCTTGCCGAGGCGGTTGGCATTGTCGCGGCGGAAATAGCTGTCGGTGGCGGTCGGGCCGGCCACGGTGACTTCGCCGATTTCGCCCGGCGGCACAACCAACGCATCGTCCCAGGCCTCGATGGCGTCATCCTCGATGCGGATCAGCCGTACCTCGTTCTCCGGCAAGGCCCAGCCGACGCAGGTGCCGAAACCCTGCTCGGTGCCGGCGCGGGTCAGCTCCAGCTGCGCGCCGTCGATCACCGCCACCGGCAGGCATTCGGTGGCGCCGTAAGGCGTCCAGAACCGGGCCTCGGGCGCGCACAGGGCGCGGATGCGCTCGACCGTGGCGGCCGGCACCGGCGCGCCGGCGGAAATCAGGCAGCGCAGGCCGGGCATCGGTTGGCCGTGCTTGGCCAGCACCGCCATCAGCGCCGGCGAACCGAACAGCTGGGTGACGCCGAAGCGTTCCATGGCGTGCAGCAGCTTGCGCGGATCGGCGCTGCCGGGGCGGCGCGGATCCATGTCCGGGATTACGCTGGTCAGGCCGAGCGCCGGATCGAACAGGGCGAACGGCGGGAAGGTCGGCAGGCTGACGCCGCCGGGCTCGACCGCGAACGCCTGCCGTAGCAGACGCACCTGCGCGGTGAAGTGGCGGTGCCGGTACAGCACGCCCTTGGGCACCCCGGTGGAGCCGGAGGTGAACAGGATGGCGGCTTCGTCCTCGCCGTCGACGGCCGGCAGTTCGGCGCGGCTGGCACGGCCGAGGGCCTCCACGGCGGCGAGGGTCTTGCCGCCGAACCACGGCAGCGGCCCAGTGGTGACCTTGCGGCGCACGCCCGGCGCCCAACGCAGCAGCACTTTCGCCAGCTGCGCCAGCGGAATGCCGATGAAAGCCTGCGGCTCGGCTTCGCGCAGGCACTGCTTGAGCGCGGAGCGCGCGATGCCCGGATCGATCAGCACCGGCACCGCGCCGTTGCGCAGCAGGGCGAACATCACCAGGAAGAACTCGATCGACGGCTTCAGCATCACCACCGCGCGCGTGCCGCGGCCGATGCCGTAGGCCTGCAGGCCGCGCGCCAGGTCGGTCACCCGTGCGTCGAGCGCGCGGTAGCTGATGGTCACATCGTAGCGGGCGAAGCCGCCGGGGCCTTTGCCGCCCGGGCAGCGGATGGCGACGGCGTCGCCGAGCTCGGCCGCGCGCGACGGCAGGATGTCCGCGATGTTGGTCAACTCGGGCATCGCGGCGGGTCCTCAGCCGATGGGATGGCGGTCGAGGAACTGCCGGATCGCCGGCACCAGTTCCTCGTGCTTGTCTTCCAGCACGTAATGGCCGGCGTCACCGTAGATCTTCTGGGTGGCGTTCGGCAGTTCCTTGACGAAACGGGCCAGGAAATCCTGGTCGAACACGAAATCCTGCAGACCCCAGCCGATGAAGGCCGGCACGTCGCGGTAATTCGGCAATGCGGCCTCGGCCTGTTTGACCAATGCCCAAGCCTCATCGCCGTACTTGAGCGGGATATCCTGCACGAAGCGATGCACCGCGCGCCGGTTGGCCCAGCTGTCGTACGGCGCCAGCAGCGCCTGGCGGCTGGCCGGCGGAATCGGCCGCGCCACGCCCAGATCGGCGGCGCCGCGGGCGAAGAAATTGAAGCCGCGGATCAGCACCGCGCCCAGCAGCGGGATGCGGCCGACCGCGATCTGCCACATCAACCGGCGGCTTTCCGGCAGCGGGAAGGAAGACGTATTCAGAATCACCAGGCGCGCCACGCGGCTCGGATGGCGCAGCGCCCAGGCGAAACCGATCATGCCGCCCCAGTCGTGCACGGCCAAGGTGATCGGGCCTTTCAGGTCGAGCGAGGCGATCAGGCGGTCGAGGTCTTCGACGCGCGAGGCCAGGGTGTAGCGATAGTCGGCGTCAGCCGGCTTGTCGGACAGGCCCATGCCGACGTGGTCGGGCACGATGCAGCGGTAGCCGTCCTTCAGGCCGGCCACCAGATGGCGCCAGTAATAGCTCCAGGACGGATTGCCGTGCAGCATCACGACCGGCGGCGCGTCGGCCGGGCCCTCGTCGAGGTAGCTCAGTCCGATGCCGCCGCCGCGGTCGAAGCGTTTCGGCAGGAACGGATAATCCGGATACAGCGGCAGCTCGGCCACGGATTACCAGACCACTTCGGCCATCGAGCAGTTCAGGCCCGAACCGATGCCGAGCAGCGCGATGCGCTGGCCCTTCTTCAGACGGCCCATTTCCTTGAGCTTGCTGAGCACGATCGGCACCGAGGCCGGGCCGATGTTGCCGTGCTCGTGGAAGATGGTCATGACCTTGTTCGGGTCGATGTTGAAGGCCTTGATCATGGTGTCGGTGTGCACGCGGCTGACCTGGTGCACCACGAACTCGTCGATCTCCTCGACCGCCCAGCCCATGGCCAGGCGCGCGGCCGCGAAGGTCTTGGCGGCCAGCTTCATGCCCTCGATCAGCAGCATGCGGGTGTCGGTCACCATGCGGTCGAGGTTGCCGCGGCACAGGGTGTTCCATTCGGTGGCCGCGCGCGAGACGCCGCCGCGGTAGCGCGGCGCGTCCGGCACCAGTTCGGCGCGGGCCATCACCATGGCGGCGGCGCCGCAGCCCAGGGTCAGCGAGGCCAGCTCGCTGCGGAACTGCTCTTCGGTCAGATCGGGCGCTTTCATGCGCGCCAAGGTCTTTTCATAGACCATGTTGGCGGTCTCGCCGTCGACCACCAGGGCGTAGTCGATCTCGCCGCGCTCCAGCATGCGGCTGGCCACGTCCATGCCGTTCAGGAAGGCCAGGCAGGCGTTGGCGATGTCGAAGTTCATGCAGGTATCGGCCAAACCCAGGTTGCCGGACACGATGCTGGCGGTGGACGGCTCCAGGAAGTCGCGGCTGACCGAGGTGTTGACCAGCAGGCCGACCTTGCTGCGGTCGATGCCGGCGTCGGCCAGGGCCTTTTCGGCGGCCATGGTGGCCACGTCGGAGGCCTGCAGGTCGCCATCCCACAGGCGGCGGGCCTTGATGCCGGCGATGTCCTGCAGCACGTCGGTGCGGATGCCGAGGCGATCCATGGTCGGTTTCAGCTCCAGATTGATCTGGTCGGAAGTCAGGGTGACCGGGGCATCGATGTGGGCCAGACCGGCGATGGCGACGTTTTTGAAGAGCATGACGGATTCCAAGGTAACGGCCGGCGCCCGAACGGCGCGGCCCAAGCCTGTTATTCTGCCATAACTGCCCCGCAAATGCCGTTTTCCGGCGCAAGCCGGCTTCGGAAACAAAGGCTTAGTCCTGATTGTCAGGACTGCGTTTATGCTATCGCCAACTAGACCTCTACGCCGGAGCACCGCATGATCCACCTCCCATCCGCCCTGCCGATGCACCGGCAGGGCATGCCTCGCCGGATGAGCGCGCCATGATCACTCTGCTGGACCGCCACCTGACCGCCCTGCCCGAAGCGCCGGCGTTGACCGGCATGCGCCGCTTCGCGGTCGAATTGCTGTACTTCGGCGTGAAGGAAGCGCGCGCCTGCCTGTTCGCCGGGTTGTTCTTCCTGGCCGTGTTCCTGTGCCCGCGTGCCGGCCTGTTCGGCATCCCGCGCTACGACCTGCTGCTGCTGTTCGCGCTGACGGTGCAGGCGCTGATGCTGTGGACCAAGCTGGAGACCTGGGACGAGTTCAAGGCCATCGGCCTGTTCCATGCGGTCGGCTTCGCGCTGGAGGCGTTCAAGGTGTCCGGCAGCATCCAATCCTGGAGCTATCCCGATCCGGCCTTCAGCAAGGTGCTGGGCGTGCCGTTGTTCTCCGGCTTCATGTACGCCGCGGTCGGCAGCTACATCATCCAGGCCTGGCGCCTGCTCGACATTCGTGTGCTGCACCATCCGCCGTACTGGATGGCCGGCCTGGTGGCGCTGCTGATCTACGCCAACTTCTTCACCCACCATTACATCGGCGACTACCGCTGGTACCTGGCGGCCTGCGCGCTCGGCCTGTACTCGCGCACCACGGTGGTGTTCCGCCCGTACGACCGCGACCGCCGGATGCCGCTGCTGCTCGGCTTCGTGCTGACCGGCTTCTTCATCTGGCTGGCCGAGAACATCAGCACCTTCTTCGGCATCTGGCGCTACCCCGACCAGCTCGGCGCCTGGTCGGTGGTGCATCTGGGCAAATGGAGCTCCTGGGCGCTGCTGGTGGTGATGACCTTCACCATCGTGGCCAACCTGAAGCACATCAAGGCCCGCATTCACATCCCGGACTGAAACGCGGAAGGGGCCCATCCGGGCCCCTTCCACGCTCCGCCATCAAAGGCGGCGCTTACCTGCTTACTTGGCTTTCTTGTCGTCCGCCTTGACCGGCTTGCCGTCGTTGTCGAGCACGGTGATCGGGCCGATGTTCAGCGCCGCGATCTTGTCCTTGATCTTGGACAGGTCGCCGACCACCACCCAAGTCAGCGAATCCGGCTGGATGCCGGCGGCGGCGCGCTGCACGTCGTCCAGGGTGATCGACTTGATGCGGGCGCTGCGCTGCAGCACGTAATCGTCCGGACGGCCGTAACGCACGATGTCGGCAATCGAGCCGCCGAGCGCGCTATTGGTTTCCAGCGAACCCGGCAGGCGCAGGGTGAACGAGTTCTGGATCTTGGCCAGTTCATCCGGCTTGGTCGGGCTCTTGCCGGAGGCGAACTCGCGGATCTCGCGGTCCATTTCGGCCATCGACTCGGCGGTCTTGTCGATCTGCACGCCGGCCGAAGCGATCCACGGACGCGGACCCTGGGCGTTCTGCAGGCCGGAACGGGCGCCGTACGACCAGCGCTTGTTCTCGCGCAGGTTCATGTTCAGGCGCGAGGTGAAGGTGCCGCCGAACACGCCGTTGGCCACATCCAGGTCGACCACGTTCGGATCGCGGCTGGACGGCATCAGCTGGCCGGCGAAGATGTTGGCCTGCACCGAACCGGGCTGGTCGATCAGGAACACACGCGGCTTCTTCGGCAGCGGCGCGGCGGCCACGACCGGCGCGGACGGCTTGGCGCCCGCGCCTTTCCAATCGCCCAGGTGCTTCTCCAGCAACGGCACGATTTCGGCCAGCGTGGTGTCGCCGGTCACCACCAGGGTGGCGGCGTCCGGACGGATGTAGGCGTTGTGGTAGGCCAGCAGGTCGTCGCGGGTCAGCGCGGCGATGTCGGCTTCGGTGCCGGTGCCGCTGGACGGAATCGCGTACGGGTGGCCGGCGCCGTACATCAGGCCCGGCAGCACGCGGTTGGCCACGCCCTGCGGCTGCACCTTCTCCTGCTTGATGGTGGCCAGCCACTGGGCGCGCACGCGCTCGATCTCCTTGGCGTCGAAGCGCGGCTTGCGCAGCATCTCGGCGTACAGCGCCAGCGACGGCTCCAGTTTTTCCTTGATCGCCGACAGCGAGGCGCTGGCGCCGTCCAGGCCGGCGCCGCTGCCGATGTTGGCGCCCAGGCTTTCCTGCTTGGCGGCGAAGGCCAGCGCGTCGTACTCGCCGGCGCCCTGGGTCAGCATGTTGGTGGCGAAACTGGCGGTGCCGAGCTTCTTGCCGGCATCGGTGCTGAAGCCGCCGCCGAACAGCATGTTCATCTGCACCACCGGGATGCCCGGACGCGAAGCCAGCACCACGTTCAGGCCGTTGGACAGCGTGGCGCGCTGCAGGGCCGGGAAGCTGAGGTCAGGGAAGGTTTCGGTCTTCGGCACACCCAAGCTGCGGTCGACGCCGGCCGGCAGGGTCTTGAACTTCCTGTCGACCGCGCCGACCGCCGGCGCCGCGCTGCGCGCGACCGACGGTTCTTCCGCGGCTGGCTTGCGCTCGCCCGGTTCGACCACGGCGAACAGGCTGCCGTGGTTCAGCCACTTGTTGCCGGCGGCCTTCACCGAGGCGACCGTGGCCTTCTCGAGGTTGGCCAGCGATTTGCGGAAGCAGCCCGGATCGTTCTGGTACACGGCGCAGGCGGCCAGCACGTCGGCCTTGCCGCCGAAGCCGCCGATGCGTTCGATCTGGCGGATGAAGCCGGACTTGATGGCGACCTTGGCCTGGTCCAGCTCCTGCTGGGTCGGGCCGTCGGCCAGCAGCTTGTTCAGCTCCTCGTCGACGATGGCTTCGACTTTCTTCGGATCGACGCCCTGCTTGATGGCGGCGCTGATCGAGAAGCGGCCGGACAGCTGTTGGCCGTAATAGCTGGTGGAGATGCTGTCGACCAGCTTCTCCTCGTGCACCAGACGGCGGTCCAGGCGCGAGCTGCCGCTGCCGCCGAGCACCTGGGCGAACAGATCGAGATCGTCCTCTTCCGGCGCGCCGCTCTGCGCCACGTTCCAGAGGCGGTTCCAGGACACCTGCGGCACCTTGTCGGTCAGCACCAGGCGGGCATCGGCCTTCAGCGGCGCGACGTCGACCGCCGGCTGCTTGAAGTCGGGCGCGGCCGGGATGTCGCCGAAATACTTGGCGACTTTTTCCTTGGCGGTGGCCAGGTCGATGTCGCCGGCCAGCACCAGCACCGCGTTGTTCGGGCCGTAGGCGCGGCGGAACCAGCTCTTCACGTCCTCCAGCGAGGCGGCGTTGAGGTCGTTCATCGAACCGATGGTGGTCCAGCTGTACGGGTGGCCTTTCGGGAACAGCGCCTTCGACAGCGGTTCACGCAGCACGCCGTACGGCTGGTTCTCGCCCTGGCGCTTCTCGTTCTGCACCACGCCGCGCTGCTCGTCGAGCAGGGCCTGGTCGACGGCGCCCAGGAAGTGGCCCATGCGGTCGGATTCCATCCACAGCGCCATGTCGAGCGCGGTGGTCGGCACGTTCTGGAAGTAGTTGGTGCGGTCGGTGTTGGTGGTGCCGTTCTGGTCGGTGGCGCCGACGCGCTCGAACGGACCGAAGAATTCGTCGCGGTAGTTCTCCGAGCCCTGGAACATCAGGTGTTCGAACAGGTGCGCGAAGCCGGTGCGGCCCGGGGTCTCGTCCTTGGAACCGACGTGGTACCAGATGTTGACCGCCACGATCGGCGCCTTGCGGTCGGTGTGCACCACCACGCGCAGGCCGTTGGGCAGGGTGAACTGCTCGTAGGGGATGTCGACGGCCAGCGAGGCCGGCGCCTTGGCCGCGGCGGTCGGGGCGTAGGCGGCGGAGCCGGACAAAGCCAGACCGAGGGCGAGCGCGAGAACGGTGTAAGTACCTGAACGCATGATGCTTCCTTGGAGGTTGCGGGACGAAAGAACTCAATGGTAAGCGATATTGACGCCCCCTACACTAGGCCGGAGGTCATAGTGGCGGCGTGAAAACGATGCCCGTCCGTCGCCTGCTCTCCGCCTCCCTGCTGCTTCTGGCCGGGAGCTGCCTGGCGTCGGACGGCACCCGCTACGAGCAGGGCCAGGCCCGGGATCCGGACACGCGGCGCCTGCTGTACACCGAATCGCATTGGACCCGCTTCGAGGCCGGCTTGCCGGTGCGGCGCACCGTGCTGTACCGCTGCCCCGACGGCACCGCGTTCGCGCGCAAGGAAATCTCGTATGCGCCCTCGCCGTTGGCGCCGGCGTTCCGCTTCACCGACGTCCGCCTCGGCTACCAGGAGGGCCTACGTTGGCGCGACGGCCGGCCGGAGCTGTGGACCAGTAGCCGCGACGGTGAGCGCGCGCAGACGCTGGCCAACCGGCCCGATCTGGTGGCGGACGCCGGATTCGACGTGTTCATCCGCAGCCGTTGGCCGCAGTTGAGCGCAGGTGAGCGGCAGAGCCTGCGCTTCGCGGTACCGTCGCGGCTGGCCAGCTACGGCTTCAGCCTGCGCCGCAGCGCGGCGGTGCGCTACCGCGAACAGCCGGCGCAGACCTTCCGGCTCGGCCTGGACGGCTTGGCGGGACTGGTCGCGCCGGAGATCGAAGTCACCTACGGCCGCGACAGCCGGCGCCTGCTGCGCTTCAAAGGCCCGAGCAACATCCTGGACGACGGCGGCGAAAAGTCGCTGAAGACGCTGATCGAATTTCCGGTGAGCGACCGCCTGGCCGGCGCCGACGACGAAGACCGCGCACGCCGCACTTTGCTAAAATCCTGCCAACTCAGCTGATCCAGGGGCGCGTCGTGATCGACGTCATTCTGTTCGAGCCGGAAATCCCGCCGAACACCGGCAACGTCATCCGTCTATGCGCCAACACCGGCGCGCGCCTGCATCTGGTCGAACCGCTCGGTTTCGAATGGGACGACGCGCGCGTGAAGCGCGCCGGCCTGGACTACCACGAGTTCGCCGAGGTGAAGCGGCACGCCGATTACACCGCCTGCCTGGCGCATCTCGGCCAGCCGCGCGTGTTCGCCTTCAGTTCCAAGGCAAGCACGCGCTTCGATGCGCCGGTCTACCGCGAAAACGACGCGTTGCTGTTCGGCCCGGAAACCCGCGGCCTGCCGGCGGACGTGCTGGCGACGGTGCCGGAGGCGCAGCGCCTGCGCCTGCCGATGCGGCCCGGGCAGCGCAGCCTGAACCTGTCGAACGCGGTGGCGGTGGCGGTGTTCGAAGTGTGGCGCCAGCACGCGTACGATGGCGCGGCCTGAGTCCGCCGGCGACTTCCGGAAACTTAACCAAAGGTTAACGCGGCATGCCCGCTGCGGAACTTGCGTGACCATCGGCACTCCAAGTCGTGCATCTGCGAAATGCAGAATGCGTCTGCTGGAATGCAGGAAGGAATGCGAAATGCATTTCCGCACACACATGAAAAACCATTTGGAGAATCCTATGAAACGTACCGTACTGGCCATCGTCCTGTCCGCCGCCGCGCTGTCCGCCCAGGCGTCCGACATCAACTACAACTACGTGCAGGGCACCTACGGCGAAGTCGACCTCGACGGCGCCGACCTGGACGGCTTCGGCATCGACGGCTCGATCAAGTTCAACGACAGCTTCTACGGCATCGCCGGTTACGAGAAGTACGACAGCAACGGCGTCGAACTGAGCGAAACCACCGCCGGCGCCGGCTTCATCAAGTCGGTCAACGACAAGACCGATTGGGTCAGCGAACTGTCGTTCGTGCGCAACAAGGCCGATGACGGCATGGGCAGCTTCAGCGACAACGGCTACCGCGTCGCCACCGGCCTGCGCGGCATGGTGTCCGACAAGTTCGAGCTGAACGGCAAGGTCAACTACACCGACGTCGGCGACTTCGGCAACGGCTTCGGCGCCTCGGTCGGCGCCGTGTACCACGTCAACGACACCTTCGGCATCACCGCCGGCTACGACTACGCCGACCGTGACAACAGCGACCTGAACGGCTGGAACGTCGGCGCCCGCGTCAGCTTCTAAGAAGCCGCGGTCACGCGACAACAAAAACCCCCGCGTCATGCGGGGGTTTTTTCGTCTCAGCGGAACAGGCCTTCGGGGTATTCCGGCTTCTGCTCGCGCGCCAACAGCAGCTTCAGACCCTCCTGCGGCGTGATCTCCTCGTGCAGCACGCGCCGCACCAGGGCGGAAATCGGCAGGTCGATGCCGAAACGGCCGGCCAGGCGCATCACTTCGTCGCAGGTCTGGATCGATTCCACCACCTGCCCGATCGACGCCACCGCGTCGCTGATCGAGCGGCCCTGGCCGAGCGCTAAACCCAAACGGCGGTTGCGCGACAGGTCGCCGGTGCAGGTCAGCACCAGATCGCCCAGGCCGGCCAGGCCCATCAGGGTTTCGGCGCGGCCGCCGAGCGCTTGGTTCAGGCGCAGCATCTCGTTCAGGCCGCGGGTGATCAGGCCGGCACGGGCGTTCAGGCCCAGATGCATGCCGTCGGCGACGCCGGTGGCCACCGCCAGCACGTTCTTCATCGCGCCGCCGAGCTCGGCGCCGAGCATGTCGTTGCCGGTGTAGGCGCGGAACGCCGGGCCGTGCAGGGCTTCGGCCACGGTCTGGGCGAAATCGGGATCGTCCGAATGCACGGTCACCGCGGTCGGCAGGCCCTGAGTCACTTCCTTGGCGAAGGACGGACCGGTGACCACCGCCAACGGCACGTCGTCGCCGAGCAGCTCGGCCGCCACCTCATGCAGGAACCGGCCGGAACCGGGCTCGAAGCCCTTGGTGGCCCAAGCCACGCCCGTGCCGGGCCGCCGGTGCGGCGCCAACGCACGCACGGTGTCACCGAAGGCGTGGCTGGGCGTCACCACCAGCACCACGTCGGCCGCGCGCACGGTGGCGGGCAGGTCGGTGCTGGCACGCAGGCTTTCGGGCAAAGGAATACCCGGCAGGTACCGGGTATTCTCATGCCGCTCGTTGATGGCGCGGACCTGCTCCGCGTCGCGGCCCCAGATCACCGTGCGGTGACCGTTGCGGGCCAACAGCGAAGCCAAGGCGGTGCCCCAGGAACCGGCACCGAGGACCGCGACCGTGATCGGCGCGTCCGTCATGGCCGGATTCAGGCGTTGCCGCCCTCGGCCACCATCGTGCTGCCGTCGCTGGCGCCGGCGACCTGTTCGGCACGGCGGCGCAGGCCTTCGGCGTAGATGGCCTCGAAGTTGATCGGTTGCAGGTAGAACGGCGGGAAGCCGCCTTGGCCGATCAGCTCGGACACGGCTTGGCGCGCGTACGGGAACAGCACGTTCGGGCAGTGGATGCCGAGCATGGCGTCCAGCGTGGCGTCGTCGAAACCATCCAGACCGAACAGGCCGGCCTGGGCCACTTCCGCCAGGTAGATGGTCTTGTCTTCGATGGTGCAGGTCAGGGTCACGCCCAGCACCACTTCGAACACGCCGTCAGCCAATTTGCCGACCTTCTGGTTCAGGTTCATGTTGAGCTCGGGCTGGCCCTGCTCGTTGAACACCATCGGGGCGTTCGGGGCTTCGAAGGAGGCGTCCTTCAGATAGATCTTTTGCACGCTGAAGGAAGCGGCGGCTTGCGCGCCGTCTTGCGCGGCACCTTCGGTCAGATTGGCAGACATGGAAAACTCCGGAAAAGGATGCGGAAATCCGCGGAAACTCAGGGACTAACCCTGTTTAGGTGGGGCCGTGGGCCATGATATCAAGTCCTAGCGGCCCTTGGTGAGCGGCAGGTCGGCCTGGACCCAGGCGTTGATGCCGCCTTCGAGCAGATACACGCGCGTGAAGCCGGCCTTGTGCAGGCGCGCGGCGGCGGCGGCGGCGGTCACGCCGCTGCGGCAGACCACCGCCACCGGCAGCTCCTTGGCCTTGGCCAACAGCTTGCTTTCGGGGTCGAACTGGCTCATGGCCACGTGCTTGGAGCCCAGGATATGGCCTTTCTCGAAGTCGGCGATGGCGCTGACGTCGACCACCAGGGCCGACTCGCGGTTGATCAGGTCGGTCAGCTGCGCCGGGGTGACGCGCTTGTAGCCGGTGAACAGGCGGGCGATCTCGGTGTAGACGATGGCCGCGGTCAGCACCACGAACAGGGCCGACAGCAGCGGGCTTTGGCCGGCGAAGGCCAGCAATTCGGCAAGGGACATGCGCTATCCAACTCGGGGAAAGCCGGTATTATCGCGCGCCGGCCCGCTTTGCGCCACTCACTCCAGGCGCGGCAGACCCGAGGTCAGCCACCAGCGCTTGGCGGCGGCATCAAAGCGCCAGGTCTGGCGGTCGGTCTTGACCCGCTCGGTCTGCGAGGCGACGTCGATGATGCGCAGCTCGACGCGCTGGCTATAGTCGGCCGGGCCGGTGCGGGTGCCCGATTTCAGGATGTAGCCGCTGATCTGGAAGCGCCGGTAATACGCCTCGTCGTCTTCGCTGAAACCCTCCGGCGCGCGCAGTGCCGGGTCGAGCGCCTCGGCGGCGGCGGCGAAATCGTTCCAGCGCACGGCCTGCGCATACATCTTCAGGCTGGCCTGCAGCGCCTTGTCGGTCTTGTCGGCGCGCGCGTCGGCCAGGCCCGGCAGCAGCGCCAGCACCAAGCCCAGGGCGAATGCGTTGATCGACATGCTTTATTTCCCGAATCGCTCAGTTACACTGGATTCTGCCATAAACGGCCGTTACCGACGA
>JAYSFF010000017.1:0-33542 GCA_041913425.1 Arenimonas sp.
CCTTTGCCAGTGACAGCGGGATGGATTTGCGGCCGCTTTGGCCGAGTTCGGCGACCGAGACCGCGCGCAGCGCGTCGGCGATCACGTCGTTGATTCGTTGCCAGTGGCCCTGGATGCCGCAAGTGTCTTCCAGTTCGCACTGGCCGTGGTCGCCCGAGCATTCGGTCATGCCCAGGCGGCCTTCCATGGCTTCCACCACGGCGTACAGTGAAATCTGCCGGGCCGGTTTGGCCAGGCGGTAGCCGCCCTGACTGCCGCGGAAGGCCTCGACCAGGCCGGCGCGCGCCAAGGGCTTGAGCACCTTGCTCACCGTCGGCGCCTCCAGCCCGGCCAGCTCGGCCAGCTCGCTGGCGCTGTGCACGCGCGCGGGCGCCTTGGCCAGGCAGGCCAGCACGATGGTGGCGTAATCGGTGAGTTTGGTGACGCGCAACATGGGTTTCGGGCGTCCGGGTCCGGATTCAGGACCAAAATTGTACGGTATCCGGCTCCGCCGCGCAATCCGCGCTTGGCAAGGTGCGTCCCAGCGTTCACAATACCGGCACATCCAAGGACGTTTATGACCCAGAAAATCCAAGTGCGCCGCTCCAAAATCCACGGCAGCGGCGTATTCGCCAAGCGGGCGATCAAGAAAGGCGAGTTCATCATCGAATACAAGGGCCTGCTGCGAACCCATGCCGAAGTCGATGCCGCCTACGACGGCGAGGACGAGACCGGGCACACCTTCCTGTTCACCTTGAACGAGGATTACGTGCTCGACGCCAACATCGACGGCAACGACGCGCGCTGGATCAACCACTGCTGCGAGCCGAACTGCGAGTCCTCGCATGTCGAGGATCCGGGCGGCGATCCGGGCAAGGACCGCATCGTGATCGAAGCCGCGCGCGACATCGCGGCCGGCGAAGAGCTCAGCTACAACTACGGCATCCGCCTGGCCGAGCGCCATACGCCGAAACTCAAGAAGCTCTGGGCCTGCCTGTGCGGCAGCCGGAACTGCACAGGCACCATGCTGCAGCCCAAGCGCGGCTGAACGGATGCGCGGGCGTTAAGCGTCCGTTGGGGATGGCTATGTAGGATGGAAATTGCGCGATCCCCGCGCGACAGGAGTCCGCCATGAAACGTCTCACCCTCAGCACTTTGGCCGTCGCCACCGCGTTGTTCGCCGCGCAGGCGTCGGCCGGTGACCGTTACGACCGCTACGACGACCGTTACGACCGCCATGCGCGTTACGACGACCGTTACGATGATCGCTACGACGACCGATATGACCGCGGCAACGCCTACGGCCGCTGGGATACCGCGCGCGTGGTGCGCGTCGAGCGCATCGGCGGCTACGGCCGCAACTACGGCGAGCGCTGCCGCACCCGCTACGGCGGCCGCGACGACGGCAGCGACGGCGCGGTGCTCGGCGCCATCGTCGGCGGCACGCTCGGCCACCAGGCCGGCAAGGGCGACGGCCGCATCGCCGCGACCGTGGCCGGCGCCACCATCGGCGGCCTGATCGGCCACAGCATCGACAGGAACGACCGCGGCGACCGCGACCGCCACTACGTCGAATGCCGCAGCGAGCGCGATTACGACCGCCGCCGCGACGCCGACTTCCGGGTCACTTACCGCTACGACGGCCGGCTGTACACCACCGTCATGCCGTATCACCCCGGCCGCACCATCCGCGTGCGCGTGGACGTCTATCCGCGCGGCGATTACCGCTACGGCTACCGTTACTGAGCATGTCCGCGTTCCACCACGAAGCCGGCCTTGCGCCGGCTTCGTTTTTGCTCACCAGTCGAGCTCGCCGCGGATCACCGTGCGGCAGTCGCCGCCGACCCAGACCTCGCCGTCATCGTCGATCTCCAGGCTGAGTACCGCGTCGCGGCCGACTTCCCGGCCTTGGCTGACGCTATATCGTCGGCCCAGCCCGTGTAATTGGCCGGTTTCATGCAGGAACGCGGCGATGGCGGCATTGGCCGCGCCCGAGGCCGGGTCTTCGGCGATGCCGACCCCGAGCGGGAACGCGCGCACCACCAGGCCGCCGTGCGGCGGACCGCGCCGCGCGAAAACGCAGAGCCCGAGGCTGCCGGTTTCGCGCGCCAGCGCGGCGATGGCGTAGCTGTCGGGCGCGAAGCCGCGCAGCGCGGCTTCGTCGCGCAGTTCGGCCAGCCACCAGCGCCGGCCGCCTTCCACCAGGGCCGGCTTCAGGTCGGTCCACTGCGCCGCCGGCAGCACCGGTTTGAACAGG
The DNA here is from genome assembly GCA_041913425.1 of Arenimonas sp. Lineage (GTDB taxonomy): Bacteria > Pseudomonadota > Gammaproteobacteria > Xanthomonadales > Xanthomonadaceae > Arenimonas. The sequence goes on from JAYSFF010000017.1 coordinate 2,237, forward strand.
GCCTCGCCGGGTTCGGCGAAGCGCACCAGTTTCGAACTCGGCACGCGCACGCTGTAGGCGTTGTCGGCAACACCCGGGCGCAGCCGGATCGGCAGCAGGCCGGCTTGGCATTCCTGCACCAGCACGCCGTCGCGTTTGGGGCGCATGCCGGCATCGATCAGCGCATGCGCGGTGCCGAGGCTGGGATGGCCGGCGAAGGCGATTTCCGTCCGGGTGGTGAAGATGCGCACCCGGTAGTCGGCCTCGGCCTGCGTGGCCGGCAGCACGAAGGTGGTTTCGGCCAGGTTGAGCCAGTGCGCGATGGCCTGCATCTGCGCATCGTCCAGGCCGCCGGCGTCCAGCACCACCGCCAACGGATTGCCGGTGCCGGTGCGCGGCGCGAACACGTCGACGTGGATGATGCGGTGCATGCGGCCTCCTGGCGGCGGGTTGGATCCGTGCCCGGATTATACCGTGGCGCTCAGCGCGACCGCAGCGTGTCGATGACCTGCGCCAGCGGCATGCCCTTGGCGCGCAGCAGCACCAGCAGGTGGTACAGCAGATCGGCCGCTTCGTTGCGCAGCGCCGCGTCGTCTTCCGCCAGCGCCGCGATCACCGTCTCCACCGCTTCCTCGCCGACCTTCTGCGCCACTTTCGGCAGGCCCTTGTCGAGCAGACGGCGGGTGTAGCTCTCGGCCGGATCGGCGCCCAGGCGCGCTTCGATGCGGCGTTCGAGCACGGCCAGGAAATCCGCCGGCGCATCTAGAAAGCAGCTGGCGCGCTGCAGATGGCAGGTCGGGCCGTGCGGACGCGCCTGCACCAGCAGGCTGTCGCGGTCGCAGTCGGTCTCCAGGCGCACCAGTGCCAGCACATGTCCGGATTGCTCGCCTTTCATCCATAGCCGTTGCTTGCTGCGGCTGAAGAAGGTGACCTTGCCGCTGTCCAGCGTCGCGCGCAGCGCGGCGCGGTCCATGTAGCCCAGCATCAGCACCTGCCGGCTGTCGGCGTCCTGCACGATGGCCGGCAGCAGGCCGCCCTGTTTGTCCCAATCCAACTGGTCGATCTGTTCGGGTGTCATAGGCGTACCGGGATTCCGTGTCGGGCCAATTCCGCTTTCAGCTCGGCAATGGCGATGAGGTTCTTGTGGAAGACGCTGGCGGCCAAGGCGCCGTCGACGTCGGTATTCTCGAACACCTCGGTGAAATGCCGCATGCTGCCGGCGCCGCCGGAGGCGATCAGCGGCACCGGACAGACCGCGCGCGCCGCCGCCAGCTGTTCCAGGTCGTAGCCGTCGCGGGTGCCGTCGGCGCCCATGCAGTTCAGCACGATTTCGCCGGCGCCGCGGGCCACCGCCTCCTGTAGCCAATCCAGCGTCGCGCGTCCGGCCTGCCGCATTTTTTCCGGATCGCCGGTGTGGCTGCGCACGCGCCAGACGCCGTCGGCGTCGCGGATCGAATCGATGCCGACCACCACGCACTGGCTGCCGAAGCGCGCCGTCAAGGCGTCTATCAGGTCCGGATCCTCCAGCGCCGGGGTGTTGACCGAAATCTTGTCGGCGCCCGCCGCCAGCACCTCGGCGGCCTGAGCCACCGAACGGATGCCGCCGGCGACGCAGAACGGGATGTCGATTTGCCGCGCCACGCGTGTCACCCAATCCGGCGCCACGCCGCGGCCCTGCGGGCTGGCGGTGATGTCGTAGAACACCAGTTCGTCGATGCCTTGTGCGCTATAGCGTTTCGACAGCTCCAGGATGTCGCCGACGTCTTCGTGGCCGCGGAAGCGCACGCCCTTGACCACGCGACCGTCGGCCACGTCCAGGCAGGCGATCAGCCGTTTCTTCAGCATGCCATCGCCTCCTGCAGGGTGAAGCGGCCTTCCAGCAGGGCGCGGCCGAGGATGGCGCCGGGCACGCCGAGCGCCTTCACCGCGCGGATGTCGTCCAGACCCGCGACGCCGCCCGAGGCCTGCACCTGCAGCGCCGGCCAGCGCGCGCGCAGATGCGCGTACAGCTCCAGGTTGTAGCCGCCGAGCAGGCCGTCGCGCGCGATGTCGGTGCACAGCACATGCCGCAGGCCGGCATCCCGGTATTCGGCCAGGATGTCGTCCAAGCCCTCGGCCGAGAGTTCGGTCCAGCCGTGACTGGCGCAGCGCCAGCGGCCTTCGGCATCGCGCTTTACATCGAACGCTAGGGTCAAGCGCTCGGGGCCGAATTCGGCCAGCCAGGCGCGCACCGCGGGTTTGTCGGTCAGCGCCAGGGTGCCGATCACCGCGCGGTCGACGCCGGCCCCAAACATCGCCGCCAGCTGTTCGCGCGAGCGCACGCCGCCGCCGGCCTGTACTTTGAGTGCGCCGCCGCGTTTGATGTCGGCCACCAATGCGGCCAGGCTGAAACCGCCCAGGCGCGCCGCGTCCAGATCGACTAGATGCAGCCACTTGGCGCCGGCCTGCGCGTAGGCCGATGCCTGCGCCACGGGCTCGGCGGCGTAGGTGGTCTGGCGCGCGTAATCGCCCTGCTGTAGGCGCACCACGCGGCCGTCGCGGATGTCGATGGCGGGAATCAGGACCGTGCTCATGCGGCCAGCGCCAGGAAGTTGGCGAGCAGGCGCGCGCCCTGCGGGCCGGAGCGTTCGGGATGGAACTGTACGCCGTGGATGCGGCCGGCGCTGACGGCGGCGCTGAACGGCCGACTATGTTCGGTCACCGCCCGCGTGTATTCGCCGCAGGGCACCGCATAGGAGTGCACGAAGTAGAAATCGCAACCGTCCAAGCCCTGCAGCAAGGGGCTGTCGCCGACGTTGCGGATGCTGTTCCAGCCCATATGCGGCACGCGGACGCCGGGCGCCTCCGGCAGGCGCGTCACACGGCCGGCAATCAGGCCGAGGCAGGCTACGTCCGATTCCTCGGAATGTGCGAACAGCACCTGCATGCCCAGGCAGATGCCGAGCAGGGGCTGCAGGCTGTCGGCGATCAGCTTGCCCAGATTCTGCTCACCGATGGCGCGCATGGCCGCGCCGGCCGAACCGACGCCGGGCAGCACCAGGTGCGTGGCCGCGCGGATGCGTTCGGGATCGCGGCTGGGCGTGCAGCGCGCGCCCAGGCGTTCGAAGGCGGCGATCAGCGAAGCGTAGTTGCTGCCGCCGGAGTCGAGTAGCACGACGTCTTTGAGTTCGGCATCCGCTATCACAGCAGGCCCTTGGTGCTGGGCAGGCCGCTGCCGGTGCGCGCGAAGGCCTGCCGGAACGCGCGCGCCACGGCCTTGAAGCAGGCTTCGATCATGTGGTGGGTGTTGTCGCCCTCGACCTTCAGGTGCAGGGTGAAACCGGCGCTTTCGGCCAGCGACTGGAAGAAATGCGGCACCAGTTCGGTCGGCAGCGTGCCGACCGCCTCGCGCGGGAAGCGGCCCTCGAACTTCAGCAGGCCGCGGTTGCTGATGTCGAGCAGGGCCTCGGCGCGGGCCTCGTCCATCGGCAGCGCGAAGCCGTAGCGTTCGATGCCGACCTTGTCGCCGAGCGCCCGCTTCAGGGCCTGGCCGAGCGCGATGGCGCAGTCCTCGACGGTGTGGTGCTCGTCGATGTGGGTGTCGCCGGCGCAGTCCAGCTGCAGCGCGAAGCCGCCGTGCTTGGCCAGCTGCTCCAGCATGTGGTCGAAGAAGCCGATGCCGGTGGCGATGCGCACCGGCGCCTCGGCGTCGAGGTTGACCGCGACCGCGATGCGGGTTTCCTTGGTGTCGCGGCGCAGCTGGGCGGTGCGCGGCGTGGCCAGCAGCTGCGCCACGATGTCCGGCCAGGTCAGGCCGCGGTCGAGCTTGAAGCCGCGGCAGCTCAGGTTGGCGGCCAGCTGCAGGTCGGTGTCGCGGTCGCCGATCACCGCCGATTGCTCCCATAGCACGCCCGAATCCTTCAGGTACGGCACCAGCATGCCGATGCCCGGTTTGCGCGTGGGCAGGTGTTCGTGCGGGAAGCTACGGTCGATCAGGATGTCGTCGAAGGCGATGCCCTGCGAGGACAGGATCTGCAGCAGCAGGTCCTGAGGCGGATGGAAATCGGCCTCCGGGAACGACGCGGTGCCGAGTCCGTCCTGGTTGGACACCATCACGAACCGGTAACCCGCGTCCTTCAGGCGCAGCAGGGCCGGGATCACGCCGTCGACCAACGCGAACTTGGCCAGCGAATCGATCTGCTGGTCCGGCGGTTCGACGATCAGGGTGCCGTCGCGGTCGAGGAACAGGATTTTACGCATATCGGGTGTTTCCGTAGTCGGTCAGGGCCGCGCGCAGGGCGGCGTTGTCGGCCGGGGTGCCGATGCTGATGCGCAGGCAGTCGGCGATGGCCGGATAGTGCGCCATGCCGCGCACCACAATGCCGCGCTCGATCAGGAAGGCGTTCACGGCCTCGGCGTCGGCGAAGCGCGCCAGCAGGAAATTGGCGTCCGAATCGAACACCCTGCGCACCATCGGCAGGCCGCGCAGGAATCCGGTCAGGGCCGCGCGTTCGCTCAGGCAGTGCGCCACCTGCGCCTGCGTGCGCGCCAGCGCCTCGGGCGTGAATGCCTGCAGCGCGGTGCGCGCGCTCGGCGCGCTGATCGGGTAGGGCGCCTGGCAGGCCTTCAGCACCGCGATCAGCTCGGGCGCGGCCATCACCGCGCCGATGCGGGCGCCGGCCAAGGCGTGCGCCTTCGACAGCGTCTTGAGCACGGCCAGGTTGGCAAAGCGCGGCAGCAGGGCCGTCGCCGAGGCCTGTGTGCTGTATTCGCCGTAGGCTTCATCCACCACCACCAGGCAACGGTCCTGCAGCGCGGCGAGCAGACGCTCCAAGTCGGCGCTCGGCAGATCCTGCCCGGTCGGATTGGCCGGCGAGCACAGTAACAGCAGGCGCACGTCCTGCGCCAACACGGCCTCGATCAGGGCTGGGATGTCGCGCACGAAGCGCTCGCCGTCTTCGATCAGCGGCACATCCACCGTCTCGCAGGCGTGCAGGCGGGCGCACACGGCGTACATGCCGAAGGTCGGCGACTGCAGGCCGACGCGGTCGCGGCCGGGCGTGCACACCGCGCGCACCAGCAGGTCGATGGCCTCGTCGCTGCCGCGGCTGACCAGCAGCTGCGTTTGTTCGACCCCGTAGTAACGGCACAGCGCGTCTTTCAGCGCCTGCGGCTGCGGTTCGGGGTAGCGGTGCAGGTCCTGGTCGTCGAACGCCTGCGGCAGCGCCGCTTCGTTGGCGTTCAGCATCACCGCGGCCGCGCCGTTCTGCTTGCGCGCCGACAGATAGCCGGCGAAGGCGCGCAGGTCGGGCCGGATCAGGTCGCGCGCGCTCATGCCGCGTCCAAGCGCAGACGCACCGCCTGCGCGTGCGCGTCCAGCCGTTCGCAGCGCGCCAGGGTTTCGGCGCAGGGGCCGATGGCGCGCAGGCCGGCGCGGCTGACCCGCTGCGTGCTGATCTGCAGCTGGAAGCTGGCGACGCTGACGCCGCTGTAAGCGCGCGCCGCGCCGTTGGTCGGCAGCGTGTGGTTGGTGCCGGAGCAGTAATCGCCCAGGCTTTCGCTGGCCCAGAGGCCGAGGAACACCGAACCGGCCGCCTGCACCTGCGGCAGCAGGGCATCGGCGTTCTTCACCGCGAGGATCAGGTGTTCCGGCGCGTAACGGTTGGACAGCGCCAGCGCCTCGGCGATCGAGGCGGTGCGGATGAAGCGCGCGTGGCGCAGGGATTTGTGAAGGATAGCGGCGCGCGGCAGGCGCGCGGTTTGGCGCCGCACGGCGGCGATGATGTCGGCCAGCTTGCCGGCGTCGTCGCTCAGGCACAGCACCTGCGAATCCGGGCCGTGCTCGGCCTGCGCCAGCAGGTCGGCAGCGGCGAATTCGGCGTCGGTATCGCGGTCAACGATCACCAGCACCTCCGACGGGCCGGCCTGCATGTCGATGGCCGGGCCGCCGGGCAGGCCCTGCACGTATTGTTTGGCGGCCGCCACATAGCGGTTGCCCGGTCCGAACAGCTTGTCGCAGCGCGGAATGCTTTCGGTGCCGAACGCCATCGCCGCGATGGCCTGCGCGCCGCCGGTCTTGAATACTTGGGTGATGCCGCACAGGCGCGCGGCCACCAGGATCACCGGGTCGATGCCGCCGTCGGCTTGCGCCGGCGAGCACAGCACGATGTCGGTACAGCCGGCCAGCTTGGCCGGCACGCCGAGCATCAGCACGGTGGACGGCAACGGTGCGCTGCCGGCCGGCACATACAGGCCGACGCGTTGGATCGGGCGGATGATGCGGCCGCAGTGCACGCCCGGCGCGGTGGCGACCGAGAAGCCTTTGGCCATGCCGGCCTTGTGCCAGCGCCGGATGCGGCCGATGGCGTCCTTCAGCGCGCGTTTGATCTCGGGCGCCACGGCCTTTTCGGCGGCGCGGAATTCGGCCTCGGTCACCGCCAGCGCGGCCGGCGCTAAGCCGTCGAAGCGTTTGGCGTAGGCCAGCAAGGCGGCGTCGCCGTCTTTGCGCACGCGCCGCACGATGCGCTCGACCTCGGCCATCAGCCTGGCGTCGTGTAGCATTTTCGGGCGTTCGAGCGCGGCGGCCTGCCGCGCGGGGTCCAGGCTGTTCCAATCCAGCATGTTCATGCCAGCAGTTTCTCCACCGGCAGCACCAGCAAGCCGCGCGCGCCGGCCGATTTCATCGCCTCCAGCCGCTGCCAGGTCACCGCGCTGGTGCACAGCGCCTGCACGTTCAGGGCTTCGTCGTCGCCCCAGACCGGGCTGATCACCGGCGCCACCGCATCCGGCAGCAGGCGCAGCACGGCGTCGAGTTCGCGCTTGCCGGTCTGGCACAGGATCAGCTTGCTGGCCTGTACTTTCATCACGCCGTCGATGCGCGCCAGGAAATCGGCCAACAGCGCGTCGCGGCCGTCGCCGAACGGGGTGTTCTGGCAGGCCAGCACGGCCTCGCTTTGCAGCAGGATCTCCGTTTCCTTCAGGCCGTTGGCCACCAGGGTGGCGCCGGAGGATACCAGGTCGCAGATGGCGTCGGCCTTGCCGAGTTTGATCGCGATCTCCACAGAGCCCTTCAGCGCCACAATCTCGGCGCCAATGCCTCGCTGTTGCAGATATTCGCCGAGCAGTTCCGGATAGCTGGTGGCGATGCGCCGCCCTTCCAGCCCGGACGGACCGCGCCAATCCAGGCCGTTGGGCACCGCCAGCGACAACCGGCAGCCGCCGAACGCGAGTGGCATCAGCTCCTGCAGGCCGGCATGCTCGGTGCCGCGCAGCTCCAGCGCCTTTTCCTGCAGCACGTTGCGGCCGACGATGCCGAGGTCGCAGACGTTCTCGGCGATCAGCTGCGGGATGTCGTCGTCGCGCACCAGCACCAGGTCGACGGCGCAGCCGTCGCCGTAGCAGAACAGCTGGTCCTTGTCGCTGCTGCGGAACTGGAAGCCGGCCTGCTTCAGCAGGTTGCGCGCCGGATCGCTCAGGCGCCCCGATTTCTGCATCGCCACGCGCAGGCGGTCGGACGGGCGGCTCATGCTACGCCGCCTTTGCGGCCCGGTTTCAACGCGAACTGGTAGCCGCCGGTGCCGAGCTCCAGGCAGCGCGCGACGCGGCCGATGGTGGTGACGCTGACACCGGTGTCGTCGTGGATCTGGCGGTAGGGCACGCCGCGGGTCAGCGGTTCCACCACCTGCCAGCGGTCGGCCAGGGCTTCCAGCTCGGCCGGAGTGCACAGATCGATCAGGAAAGCATAGACCTGCTCGGCGTTCTTCAGGCCCGCGAAGGCCTGGGCGAGGGCTTCCACGCCGGCTTTCAGGGGTTTTTTCGGATTGGAGGGCTTTTTCATGGTGATAGTGTAATAGCGCGTTAATACATAATCAAGCCCTGAAAATGAGCGTGGCGTGAATGCGCCGCGGATACGGCCTCCGCGTTGCCGAAAACGGCGGCGACTGTCCGGCGCCGGCCGCGATGACTTATCATGGGCAACCGCATTGTTTACGTCCTGAATTCCTTGTCTATGCCGCCCAGCGCCAGCCCCAGCCCCTGGATCGTCCTCAAGTTCGGCGGCACCTCGGTTTCGCAGCGCCACCGTTGGGACACCATCGGCGCGCTGATGCGCGCCCGCGCCGCCGACGAGGGCGGCAAGGTGCTGGTGGTGGTGTCGGCGCTGTCGGGTGTCACCAACCTGCTGCAAAGCGGCATCGACCGCGCCGACAGCCCGCCGTATCTGGCCGAATTGCTGGCGCAGCTGCGCGCCCGGCATCTGGATTTCGCCGCTGAACTCGGACTCGACGCCGATACCGTGTTGGCCGGCCGCTTGGCCGAACTGCAGCGCCTGTTGGCCGATCCGCGCCGGGAAACGCGCGCCTTCGACTGGCAGGCCGAACTGCTGGCCCAGGGCGAACTGCTGTCGTCCACCCTCGGCGTGGCCTATCTCGCCGGCCAAGGCGTGCCGGTGGCCTGGCTCGACGCCCGCGACTGGCTGAGCGCGGTGCCCTTGCCGAACCAGAGCGCCTGGGCCGCGCGCCTGTCGGTGTCCTGCGACTACGACGGCGACGCCGCTTGGCGTGCGCGCTTCGAATCCAACCCGCCGCTGTTGATCACCCAGGGCTTCATCGCCCGCGCCGTCGACGGCGGCACCGCCATCCTCGGCCGTGGCGGCTCGGACACCTCGGCCGCGTATTTCGGCGCCTTGCTGCGCGCGCGCCGGGTGGAAATCTGGACCGACGTGCCCGGCATGTTCAGCGCCAATCCGCGCGCGGTGCCGGACGCCCGCCTGCTCAGCCGCCTGGAATACCAGGAGGCGCAGGAGATCGCCACCACCGGCGCCAAGGTGCTGCATCCGCGCTGCATCCATCCCTGCCGCGACCTGAACGTGCCGCTGTGGATCCGCGACACCGGCCGTCCGGACATGCCCGGCACCTGTATCAGCCGCAGCGCCGAGCCGCAGACCGGGGTCAAGGCCATCAGCACCCGCAGCGGCATCGTGCTGGTGTCGATGGAGTCGATCGGCATGTGGCAGCAGGTCGGCTTCCTGGCCGATCTGTTCGCCTGCTTCAAGGACCACGGCCTGTCGGTCGACATGATTTCGACCTCGGAGACCAACGTCACCGTCTCGCTCGATCCGTCCGACAACCTGATGAACTCCAACGTGCTCGACGCGCTCTGCGCCGACCTGGCCAAGGTCTGTCGGGTCAAGGTGATCACCCCGTGCTCGGCGGTGACCCTGGTCGGCCGCGGCATGCGCTCGATGCTCGACCGGCTGACCGAGATCTGGGCCGAGTTCGGCCGCGAGCGCGTGCACATGGTGTCGCAGAGCTCGAACGACCTGAACCTGACCTTCGTGGTCGACGAAGGCGTGGCGCACGACCTGCTGCCGACCCTGCACGCGCTGCTGATCGAATGCGGCGCGATGCCGGTCGAGCAGTCGGCGGTGTTCGGCCCCAGCTGGCGCGCCATCGCCGAGCCGGCCGTTGCCGAGCCCGTGTATTGGTGGCAGGCTGCGCGCGAGGCCCTGTTGCAGGAGGCCGTCGCCGGCACGCCGGCGTACGTCTACCATCTGCCGACCCTGCGCCGGCAGGCGCGCGTCTTCGCCGGCATCGACGCGTTGGAGCGCCGCTTCTACGCGGTCAAAGCCAACGCGCATCCGGCTCTGCTGACGGCGCTGGCCGAGGAGGGTTTCGGCTTCGAGTGCGTGTCCTTGCCCGAGCTGCGGCATGTGAGCCGGGTATTGCCGGATCTGCCGGCCGGCCGCCTGTTGTTCACGCCCAGCTTCGCCAGCCGCGCCGACTATGCCGGCGCGCGCGATCTGGCCGATTGGTTGACGCTCGACAGCCTGTATCCGCTACGGCACTGGCCCGAGCTGTTCGCCGAGCGCCGCGTAGTGCTGCGCGTCGATCCGGGCTATGGCTTGGGTCACCATGCGCATGTCAAGACCGGCGGCCCGGAAGCCAAGTTCGGTCTGGCGTTGGACGACGTGCCCGCGTTCGTCGAGGCCGCGCGCGCCATCGGCGCCGACATCGCTGTGCTGCACGCGCATGTCGGCAGCGGCGTGCAGGACGCCGACCATTGGGCGCAGCTGTTCGCGCAGCTGGCGCACATCGCCGACGGCATCGGCACGGTGGCGGCGATCAACGTCGGCGGCGGCTTGGCCGTTCCCTACCGCGACGGCGAAAGCGAGTTCGATATCGCCGCGTTGGCTGCGGCCTTGGCCGAGGCCCGCCGCCAATGGCCGCAGTACGCCCTTTGGATGGAGCCTGGCCGCTATCTCACGGCGCAGGCCGGTGTGCTGTTGGCCCGCGTCAGCCAGGTGGTCGACAAACTCGGTGTGCGCCGCGTCGGCTTGGACGCCGGCATGAACGCGCTGATGCGGCCGGCGCTGTACCAGGCCAAGCACCGCATCGTGAATCTGAGCCGCATCGGCGATGCCGACGGCCCGCGCGTCGACGTGGTCGGCCCGATCTGCGAATCGACCGATGTACTGGCCCGGCAGGTCGTTCTGCCGGCCGGCACCGCCGAAGGCGACGTGCTGCTGATCGATACCGCCGGCGCCTACGGCTTCGTCATGGCCAACCACTACAATCTGCGCGACTTGCCGCGCGAGGTGATCTTCGATGTCTGAGTACCTGTTCGACCGCGCGGCGATCACGCGCTTCCATTTCACCGGCTGCCGCTTCGACGCCGCCACCGGCACGGCCCGGCTCGACTACGCCTTCGACACCGGCGGCGTGTTCAGTGAGACCCTGGTGTTCCCCGGCGCGCCGTTCGCGCTCGATGGCGCGCGCGAACGCGCGGTGCAGGCCGCGCTGCGTACCCTGCACCTGATCGCCGGCGTCAGCTACTACAAGGCCGCGGTGCCGGAAACCATCGTGCTCGACAGCTACGCCATCGACGTCGACACCGCCGCCTTCCTGACCGGCATCTACGAAAACGGCTTGGGCGAGTTCGCCTACCGCAACGGCCTGAGCCTGCGCGGCCGCATCCGCTTCCCGCATTCGGGCGCGGCCGAGGCGCCGGCGCCCGCGCTCGGCCTGGCGCGCCATGCGCTGGTCGCCATCGGCGGCGGCAAGGACTCGCTGGTGTCGATCGAATCGCTGCGTCGCCTGGGTGTGCCGCAGACGGTGGCCTGGATCGGTTCGGCGCCGCTGATCCGCTCCTGCGCCGAGCGCACCGGCCTGCCGCTGTACAACATCAGCCGTACGCTGGCGCCGGAACTGTTCGCGATGAACGCGCAGGGCGCGCTGAACGGCCACATCCCGGTCACCGCAGTCAACTCCGCCATCCTGGCGCTGGCCGCGGTGCTGAACGGCTTCGACCAGGTGGTGTTCTCCAACGAGCGCTCCGCCAGCTACGGCAGCCTGATCGAAGGCACCGGCGAGGTCAACCACCAATGGTCGAAGGGCTGGGATTTCGAACGTGGTTTCGCCGCGCACGCTAAGCGGCACATTGCCGCCGACCTGAGCTACTACTCGCTGCTGCGGCCGTTCTCGGAGCTGGCGGTGGCGCGCCAGTTCGCCAAGACCGATTTCTACGACGCGCATTTCTCCAGCTGCAACCGCAACTTCCACATCCTGGGCGAGCGTCCGGCCCAGCGCTGGTGCGGCGTCTGCCCCAAATGCCATTTCGTGTTCCTGGCGTTGGCGCCGTTCATGCCCAAGCCGCGGCTGATGACCGTCTTCGGCCGTAACCTGCTGGACGAGCCGGCGCAGACCGCCGGCTTCGACGCACTGCTCGAATACAAGGAGCACAAGCCGTTCGAGTGCGTGGGCGAGGGCCGCGAGTCGCGCGCGGCCATGGCCGCGCTGGCGGCCAGCCCGAGCTGGCGCGAGGACGCCATCGTGCGCCGCTTCGCCGAGGAGATCCTGCCGCAGCTGGACGCCGCCGATTTGGCTGTGGCGCCGCTGCTGCGCGCCGAAGGCGGGCATGCCATTCCCGCCGACCTGTGGGAGCCGCTGCGTGACAGCTTTGGCGCTTGAGGGCAAACGCCTGGCGGTCTGGGGCTACGGCCGCGAAGGCAAGGCGGCCTTGGCCTATCTGCGCCGCCGTTATCCGGAGCAACCGGTGACGGTGTTCTGCAGCGGGGCCGAAGCGGAAGTGATCCGCGCCGACGGCGATCCGTTGGTGGCCTGCCATCCGGCGCCGAAGGCCGAAGACCTGGCCGTGTTCGACGTGGTGGTGAAATCGCCCGGCATTTCCAAGTACGCGCCCGAGGCGCTGGCCGCCGAGGCGCAGGGCACCCGCTTCGTCGGCGGCACCGCCTTGTGGTTCGCCGCGCATCCGGACGCGCGCTGCGTGTGCGTCACCGCCACCAAGGGCAAGAGCACGGTCAGTTCACTCGTCGCGCATCTGCTGCGCAGCGCCGGCCGGCGCACGGCCCTGGTCGGCAACATCGGCCTGCCGCTGCTGGAGACCATGGACTGGAGCGAGCAGCCCGAGTTCTGGGTGATCGAGCTGTCCAGCTACCAGACCTTCGAGGCGGTTTCGCCGGAAGTGGCGGTGATGCTGAACTTCTACCCGGAGCACCTGGACTGGCACGGTTCGGAGGCCGCGTACTTCGCCGACAAATCGGCGCTGATCACGCGCACGCATCCGCGCACGGCGGTGCTGAACCGCGAGTCGGCGCCGGTGGCGGCCTTGGCCGCGCAAACCGACGCCGCCGTGCGCTGGTTCAATGATGCCGCCGACTGGCATGCCGACGGCCACCGCCTGCTGCGCGGCGGCGTGGAGGTGATGGATCTGCGCCAACTGCCGATGCCCGGCCAGCACAATGCCAGTAACGTCTGCGCCGCGCTCACCGCTGTCGAGGCGCTGGGCATGGACGCGGCCGCGCTGGCGCCGCACTGCCGCACGTTCCGGCCCTTGCCGCATCGTCTGCAGACGCTGGGCGAGGCCGGCGGCCTGCGTTACGTCAACGATTCGATCAGCACCACCCCGTTCGCCGGCATCGCGGCGCTGGAATGCTTCCGGCAGGAACCGGTCGCTATTTTGGTCGGTGGCTATGACCGCGGCCTGGACTGGGACGCCTTCGCCGACTACGTGGCCGCGCATCCGCCGAAAGCGATCATCGCGATGGGCCAGAACGGTCCGCGCATCGCCGAGCGTCTGCGCGCCGTCGCCGATCCCGGATTCGCGCTGTCCGAAGCCGCCGACTTGCCGGATGCCGTGGCCAAGGCGCGCGCGGCGTTGCCGGACGGCGGCGTGGTGCTGCTGTCGCCGGGCGCGCCGAGCTTCGGCGCCTATGCCGATTACGTGGCGCGCGGCCGGCACTTCGCCGAGCTGGCCGGTTTCGATACGAACGCCATCAGCCAGATTCCGGGGCTGGGCCTCGCGTAAACGCGGCACCCGCCGTCAATCGGTTCCGGAGCTGGCCTTGATCGTGTCGTAATGGCGTAGGAAGGTTTCGACCACGACGGGGTCGAAGTGGATGCCGGCCTGCGACTTGATATGGGCCAACACCTCGTCTTCCGGCCAAGCCCGTTTGTAGATGCGCGGATGGATCAGCGCGTCCCAGACGTCGACCACGGCGAACAGCCGCGCCGCCAACGGGATTTCCTCGCCGGCCAGCCCGCGCGGATAGCCGCTGCCGTCCCACTTCTCGTGATGGCACCAGGGGATGTCCTTGCAGGGGCTGAGGTGGGCGATGTTGTCGAGGATGTCGTGGCCGATCTGGGGATGCCGCTGCATCTGCGCCCATTCGTCCTCGGTCAACTTGTCGGGTTTGATCAGGATGCTGTCCGGGATGCCGATCTTGCCGATGTCGTGCAGCAGCGCGCCGTAACCGATGCGCTTGAGCGTCTCCTCGTCGTTCACGCCGTACTGCCTGGACAGCGCCACGGTCATCCGCATCACCCGCTGGGTATGGTCCTTGGTTTCCTTGTGGCGCAGGTCCATGACCCGCACCCAGCCGCGGATGGTCTGTTCGTAGCTTTCCAGCAGCTGCTCGTTGGCGTGCTGGATTTCGGTGACGTCCTTGCGCACCAGGAAGAACAGCAGCACGCTGGTGAAGCCGATGAAGAACCAGCCTTTCACATGCTGGGCGAAGGTGATGCCTTCCCTGTCCTGGAACATCAGTTCCACGCTGGTGTCGGAGAAGAAGATCCAGAGGCTGCCGAGCACCAGATAGACCAGCGCAACCTTGTGGTGCGGCTTGATGCGCATCGACACTCCCCCGAGAGGCGATGCCCCGAGCGGGGCGTCGTGGCATTCTGGCGTGATTTGCCGCGCCAGGTCAACAGGAACGATTCTCAATACGTGCGCCGCCGCACGCGCGATCCGCTCAGTGCGTACGCGCCACCGAATAGTCGGCCAGCTCGAGCAGGGCGCGCTTCCAGTCGCTGTCCGGCACCTCGGCCAAGGCGGCCTTGGCGGCCTCGGCGTGGTCACGTGCCTTGTCGATGCTGTAGCGCAGGCTACCGGCCGTTTCGATTGCCGCCAGCACCTCGGGCATGGCCGAGGCGTCGCCTTGCTGGATGATCTCGCGCAGGCGCTGTTTCACGGCGCCATCGGCTTCGCCCATGGCGTGGATGACCGGCAGGGTGGCCTTGCCCTCGGCCAGGTCATCGCCGAGGTTCTTGCCGAGCACGGCGGCGTCGGCGCTGTAGTCCAGCACGTCGTCGGCGATCTGGAACGCCAGGCCCAGATGCAGGCCGTAATCGTACATGTCCTGCTGCAGGCGTTCCCCGGCGCCGGCCAGATGCGCGGCCAGACGCGTGGCGGCGGCGAACAGCACCGCGGTTTTGCGCTCGATCACGCCCATATAGGCGGCTTGGTCGGTGTCCGGGTTGTGCACGTGCAGCAGCTGCAGCACCTCGCCCTCGGCGATGCGGTTGGTGGTGTCGGCCAACACCCGCATCACGTCCATCGAATCCAGCTCGACCATCAGCTGGAAGCTGCGCGAGTACAGGAAGTCGCCGACCAGCACGCTCGGCGCATTGCCCCACAGCGCGTTGGCGGTCTTGCGGCCACGGCGCAGGTCGGATTCGTCGACCACGTCGTCGTGCAGCAGGGTGGAGGTGTGGATGAACTCGACGATGGCGGCCAGCACCGTGTGGCGGTCGCCGCCGTAGCCCAGGGCCTTGGCGGCCAGCACGGTCAGCATTGGACGCAGGCGCTTGCCGCCGGCGGCGATGATGTGCTCGGAGATCTGGTTGATCAACAGCACGTCCGAGCCCAGGCGGGCCCGGATCAGGGCGTCGACGGCGGCCATTTCGCCCTTGGCCAAGGCCTGGATGGATTCGATGCTCATGAAATCAAACGCTTATAGGATGCTACTGGCATCAATTATATGTCTTCCGATGCCGCGGCGCGCGCTTTTCCGACCTTTGCCGAAAGGATTTGGGGGTAGGGGCCCGGCCCCGTTATACTTACGATGTCTACACACCCACTTCGCAAAGGAAACCGCCATGGCTCGTGGCATCAACAAAGTCATCCTCGTCGGCACCGTCGGCAAAGACCCGGAAGTCCGTTATTCGCAGGCCGGCAGCGCCAACGTCACGCTGTCGCTGGCCACCAACGAGAGCTGGAAGGACAAGAACGGAGAGAAGCAGGAGCGCACCGAGTGGCACCGCCTGAAGTTCTTCGGCAAGCTGGCCGAAATCGCCGGCGAATACGTGAAGAAAGGTCAGCAGTTGTACATCGAAGGCTCGCTGCGCACCGACAAGTACACCGACAAGCAGGGCATGGAACGCTACACCACCGACATCATCGTCAACGAGATGCAGATGCTCGGCGGTCGCCCGTCGGGTGAGCGTTCCAGTCCGCCGGCCGAGCGCGGCGGCTGGTCCGACGACGGCTTCAGCACCCCGAAACCGGCCGCGCGTCCGGCGGCTCCGAAGCCGGCGGAGAGCTTCGCCGACAATGATCCGTTCGGCGACGACGTGCCGTTCTGATCGCGGCCGATGCCCATGGAAAAACCGCCCCGAAGGGCGGTTTTTTCGTATCCGGCCGTGTCGGCTCAGGCCTTGGTGCGGGTCAACCGGTTCAGCATGGGCGAGGCCACCAGCAGCGCCACGCCGGCGATGACGCCGATCCACATCATGTCGCCGAACACGTCGGCGTACACGCCCAAGGCCTTGACCTTGTCGATGCTGCCGTCCGGATTCGGTTCGATCGAGGCCCAGGTGCCCATGCGGCCGGCGATCATCTCGCCGAAAGCCGAGAACAGGAACCAGGCGCCCATCATCAGGCCGACCACGCGCGGCACCGACAGGGTGGTGACCGCCGACAGGCCGATCGGCGACAGCATCATCTCGCCCACCACCATCAGCGCGTAGGCCAGGATCATCCACCACAGGCTGACCAGACCGTCGCCGCCCGGCACGCGGCTGGCGAACATCAGGGTGCCGAAGGCCAGACCGAGGAACACCAGGGCCCAACCGAATTTGGCCGGCAGGCTGGGGTTCAGGCCGTGCCTGTCGAGCTTCGGCCACAGCCAGGCGAACACCGGGCTGAACGCGATCACGAAGATGGCGCCGAACGAGGTGGTCTGGCCGGCGGTCCACTCGACGCCGAAGGTGCTGCGGTCCATCACCCGCTCGGCGAACGCGACCCAGGTGCCGTAGCTCTGCTCGTACAGGCCCCAGAACAGGGCGCTGATCACGATCAGCGCCATCAGCACCAACATGCGGCCGCGTTCGGCGTTGCTGATGCCGGAGAACAGGAACTTGAAGAACCAGACGAACAGGCCCAGGCCCATCACTACCGCCACCACTTCGGTCATGGTCACCTCATGGCCGCCGGCGACGGCGCCGAGGAAGCCGAAGTCGACCTTCATCTGCAGCACCTGCCAGACCGCGACCACCGAGGCCAGGCCGGTCAGGTAGATCCAGACCTCGCGGCTGATGCCGGCGATCCACGGCGCGTTAAGCGCGGCCGGGTCCGGCGCTTCGGCTTGACCGGCCAAATGCTTCTGGCCAAGCATGAACTGGATCAGGCCTAGGGCCATCATCACGCCGGCCAGGCCGAAGCCGTAGCCCCAGCCGATCTTCTCGCCGATGTAGGCGACGATGATCGAGGACAGCGCGGCGCCGACGTTGATGCCCATGTAGAACAGGGTGAAGCCGGAGTCGCGGCGCGGGTCGTCGTCGGCGTACAGGCGGCCGACGATGGTCGAGATGTTGGGCTTCAGGAAACCGACGCCGACCGCGATCAGCGCCAGCGAGGCGTACATGACCTGAATGGCGAAGCCGTCCTGCACCGCCTGGCCGGGAATGCCCTGCGCCGGCGTGCCGTTGTAGGCCATGCCGAGCTGACCGAGCACCAGCAGCAGGCCGCCGAACACCACCGCCTTGCGCATGCCCAGCCAGCGGTCGGCCAGGGCGCCGCCGAGCAGGGGCAGGGCGTAGGCCAGGCCGGCGTAGGTGCCGAGCAGCAGGTAGCCGTTGTCGTCGGTGAACAGGTGGTATTTGGTCAGGTACAGGAACAGCAGCGCCTTCATGCCGTAGAACGAGAAACGTTCCCACATTTCGGTCATGAAGCAGACGAACAGGCCCTTGGGGTGGCCGAACAGCTGGTCCTGGGAGGCAAGTGCGGTGGCGGTCATCGAGTGGTTGCTCTAATTTGGCGTATCGCCAGTATAGCCGCTGTTGGAGTACCATAAAGGCCTTGGTCAACCGAAGGTTTTGCCCTATGCGCGTCCGTTCCGTAGCCGGCCTGCTGGCCCTCCTGATGGCGGGGGCTTCGGCCGCCGCCGACAAAGCGCCGTTCGACGTGCGCCGTATGGTCGCCCTCGATCGCCTGTCCTCGCCCACCTTGTCGCCCGACGGCCGCTTCGCCGTGTTCGCCGTGCGCCAGGCCGACGTGCCGGCCAACAAGGCCAAGACCGGCCTGTGGATCGAGAACCTGCTGGCGCGCGATGCCGCGCCGCCGGTGCGCTTCACCGCCGAGGCGATGAACGTCAATTCGCCGAGCTTCGCGCCGGACGGCAAGACCGTGTACTTCCTGTCGGCGCAATCGGGCTCGATGCAGCTCTGGGCGCAGCCGGTCGGCGGCACGCAGGCCGTGCAGGTCTCCGATTACCCGCTCGACATAGGCTCCTACAAGCTCTCGCCCGACGGCCGCCAGATCGCGCTGAGCTTCGAGGTGTTCCCGGATTGCCGCGACCTGGCCTGCAGCAAACAGCGCCTGGACGCCAAGGCCGCCGACAAAGCCAGCGGCATGCTGTTCGACAAGCTGTTCGTCCGGCACTGGGACACCTACGCCGACGGCCGCCGCAACCAGCTGTTCCTGGCGCCGATGCCGGCCGCCGGCGGTAAGCTCACCGTCGCCGCCAAGCTCAGCGCCGGCATCGACGGCGACATCCCGTCCAAGCCGTTCGGCGACGCCAGCGAGTACGCTTGGTCGCCGGACAGCCGCAGCCTGGTGTTCTCGGTGCGCATCGCCGGCAAGACCGAAGCCTGGTCGACCAACTTCGACCTGTTCCAAATCGATACCGGCGTGCATGGCCAGTTCCGGCCGCGCAACCTGACCGAAGCCAATCCGGCTTGGGATACCGCGCCGGTGTTCAGTCCGGACGGCAAGACCCTGTATTACCTGGCGATGAAACGCCCGGGTTTCGAGGCCGACCGTTTCGCCGTTATGGCGATGGATCTGGCCTCCGGCCGCAGCCGTGAACTGGCGCCGGGCTGGGACCGCTCGGCCGGTTCGCTGTCGGTCAGCGCCGACGGCAAGACCCTGTACGCCACCGCCGACGACATGGGCCAGCATCCGTTGTTCGCCATCGATGCGCGTAGCGGCGCGGTGACGCGGCTGGCCGCCGACGGCTCGGTCAAGGAATACGACGTCGCCGCCGGCCGCATCCTGTTCACCCGCGATACCCTGGCTTCGCCGGCGCAGCTGTACCTGATGCCGGCCGCCGGCGGCAGCGCACGCCTGATCAGCGCCAACAACCGCGACGCGATCGCGGCCACCGCCTGGGGCGAATTCGAGCAGTTCAAGTTCACCGGTTGGAACGACGAGACTGTGCACGGCTATGTGCTCAAGCCGGCCAATTACGTCAAAGGCCGCAAATACCCGATCGCGTTCCTGATCCACGGCGGTCCGCAGGGCAGCTTCGGCAACGGCTGGAGCTATCGCTGGAATCCGCAGACTTACGCCGGCCAAGGCTACGCCGTGGTGATGATCGATTTCCACGGCTCCACCGGCTACGGCCAGGCCTTCACCGACGCCATCTCCGGCCACTGGGGCGACCGCCCCTTGGAAGACCTGCAGAAGGGCTACGCCGCGGCGCTGGCCAAATACGATTTCCTGGACAGCGGCCGCGCCTGCGCGCTGGGCGCCAGCTACGGCGGCTACATGGTCAACTGGATCGCCGGCAACTGGCCGGAGCCCTGGAAATGCCTGGTCAACCACGACGGCGTGTTCGACAACCGCATGATGGGCTACGCCACCGAAGAGCTGTGGTTCACCGAATGGGAGAACGGCGGCACGCCGTTCGCGGTGCCCGGCAACTACGAGAAGTTCAATCCGGTCAACCACGTGGCGAAATGGCGGGTGCCGATGCTGGTGGTGCAGGGCGAGCTCGACTACCGCATCCCGACCGAACAAGGCCTGGCCACCTTCACCGCGCTGCAACGCCAAGGCATCGAAAGCCAACTGCTGGTGTTCCCGGGCGAGAACCACTGGGTGTTGAAGACCCAGAACAGCATCCGCTGGCACGACACCGTCAACGGCTGGCTGCGCCGGCACATCGGCGGCGGTGACGCGCCGTGAGCGACGCCGTCGAGCCGTTCAAGGGGCTGAAGGGCAGCCGCAACGACTGCGCCAAATGCTCGATCCAGGTGCTGTGCCTGCCGGCCACCATCAACCCGGACGATTTCGAGCGGCTGAACACCATCGTGCAGAAGCGCCGCCCGCTCAAACGCGGCGACGTGCTGTTCGCCAGCGGCCAGAAGCTGGAGCACCTCTACGTCGCCCGCGAAGGTGCGTTCAAGTCGGTGGTGTACAACACCGAGGGCGACAGCCAGGTCACCGGGTTCCACTTGCCGGGCGAGATCCTCGGGCTTGACGCCTTGGGCACCTCGAAGCACACCTGCGATTCGGTGGCCTTGACCACGGCCGACGTCTGCGAGATCCCGCTCGGCGACCTGGAGAAGGTGGCGGCGCAGGTGCCCAGCCTGCAGCACCAGCTGCTGAAGATCATCGGCCAGACCATCAACCGCGACCAGAAGCACATCGAGATCCTGTCCAAGAAGAACGCGCACGAGCGCATGTCGATCTTCCTGCACCAGCTGTCGGAGCGCTACCGCCAGCTCGGCCGCTCAGGCGAACGCTTCATGATCCCGATGTCGCGCGAGGACATCGGCAGCTACCTCGGTCTGGTGATCGAAACCGTCAGCCGCACGCTGAGCAAGATGCAGGAAGACGGGCTGATCGAGGTCAACGGCCGCGAGGTTATCATCCGCGACCTGGGCACGCTGCACGTGCTGGCGCACGAAGCGGCGCCGCGCAAGAGCGCTTAAGCCAGGCTGCGGCAGCCGAGCGCGGCCAGTACGCCGTGCATCTCCGGCACCCGCATCAGCCAGGGCGCGGCGGCGGTCAGCGCGCCGGCCGACAGCACCAGCAAAGCCATGCCGGTGCGCAGCCGGCGGTTGTCGAGCAGGCCCTGCAGGCGGGCGCCCGAATAGCTCATCGCGGTCATCAACGGCAAGGTGCCCAATCCGAACGCGGCCATCATCAGGCTGCTGTGCAGCGGGCTGGCTTCCATCCAGGCGGCCAGCAGCACGCTGGTGCTCAGGCCGCAGGGTAGCCAGCCCCAGATCGCGCCCAAGCCCAGCGAGCGCCACAGGCCTGAGGCCGGCAGCGTCGCCTTGGCCTTCGACACCAGCCGCCAGAGCGGCGATGCCAGCGCGTTGGCGAAGGCGAACCGGCGCGGGAACAGCATGCGCAACGCGATCAGCATCAACAGCAGACCCATCACGCTGCGTAGCCAGAGCGCCAGGTCGGGAATCCGCACCAGGCCGACGAAGGCGGCGCCGAGTGTGCCGGCCAGCAGTCCGGCCAGCGTGTAGCTGCCGATGCGGCCGAGGTTCAGCGCCAGCGCGTGCGGCAGCGCCGACTCCTTACCGTGGCCGTTGAGCGAGGCGGCGATGCCGCCGCACATCAACGCGCAGTGCGCGCCGCCGGTCAGGCCGGCCAGCAGCGCCGCCGACAGCACCAGGAAATCAACCGGCATCGCCGGGTTCCGTCTTGTTGGGCCGCGGTTTGCTGTCGTCGGTCAGGATGTCGAGCGCGGCGGCGTCGAGGTTCTCGAACTGCCCCTTGCGCACCGCCCAGAAGAACGCTGCCACGGCCGCCGCCAGCAGCACCAGGGAGATCGGGATCAATGCCAGCAGGATGTTCATGGTTTCACCGAATGGATGCGCAGTGCGTTGAGCGTGACCAGCAGGGAGGAGCCTGCCATGCCGAGCGAGGCGTAGCCGGGATGCACCACGCCGGACAGCGCGACGGCGACCGCCACGACATTATAGGCGATGGCCCAGCGCAGGTTCTGGCGCATCAGGTGCTGCATGTGCGCGCCTACCGCGAACACCTGCGGAATCTGCTGCAGCCGCGAATTCATCAGCAGGATGTCGGCGTTGGCCTGCGCCAGCCAGGCGCCCGAGCCCATCGCCATCGAGACGTCGGCCTGCGCCATCACCGGCGCGTCGTTGATGCCGTCGCCGACCATCAGCACCCGTCCGCCGGCGGCCTGCAGCGCCTTCAGGTAATCGAGTTTGTCCTGCGGCGTGGCGCGCGCGCGTAGCGCGCCGATCCCCAACGCCTCGCCGGTTTCGCGCACACGCTCAATGCTGTCGCCGCTGAGCAGATGGCTGCGCAGGCCGCGCTTGCTCAGCCAGGCCAAGTCGGCCGCGGCATCGGGTTTGATCGGGTCGTGCAGCTGGAACTGCGCCAGCGGCTGGCCGTCGCGGCCGAGCCAGACGCCGTCGTCGGGTTGACCGGGCGCCGCGAAATCGGCTTTGCCGATGCGGTATTCGGCGCCGTCGATGCGGCCGGACACGCCGTGGCCGGGCACCGCGCGCAGGTCCTGGAACGCGGCCGGCGCACCTTCGAAGCCGTTGAACGCGGCCGCCAATGGATGCTTCGAGCCGGCTTCCAGGCTATAGGCCAGACGCAACGCTTCGCTTCCGGTGCAGGATCCGAATACGGCCATCGACCGTACGCGGGCCTGGCCGCCGGTCAGCGTGCCGGTCTTGTCGAACACCACGTCGGTGACGCCGGCCAGTTTCGACAGCGCATCAGGTTTCAGCACCAGCACGCCCAGCCGCGCCAACGCGTCGAAGGCCGAGGACACCGCCGCCGGCACCGCCAGCGACAGCGCGCACGGGCAGGCCGCGACCAGCACCGCCAAGGCCACCGAGAACGCGCGGTCGGAATCGATCCGCCACCAGACGGCGAATGCGACGGCGGTGACCAGGAACATCACGGTCACGAAGCGCGACGCCAGCCGTTCGGCCCAGACGTTCTGCACCGGCCGGGCGTTCTGAGCCTGCTCCACCAGGCGCAGGATGTGCGACAGCTGGGTGGCCTGCCCGGTGTGCACCACGCGGATCTCGCCGGCGACGGCGCCGAGCGTGCTGCCGGCCAGCAGGGTGTCGCCGCGGCGGCGGGTCTGCAGCGCCGATTCGCCGGTGAGCAGGGCTTCGTCGACCTCGACCGCTTCGCTCAGCAGCTCGCCGTCGGCCGGCACCGCTTCACCCGGCGGCAGGAACAGCACGTCGCCTTCGCGCACCTGGCCGATGGGGCACTGCTCGCGCACGGCGCCGTTCATGCGCCAGGCGAAGGCCGGCTGCGCGCGCGCCAGCAGGTCGACCTGGGCCCGCGCGCGGTTGCGCGCGAAGCGCTCCAGGATGCGTGCCGACAGCAGGAAGAACACGAACATCGCCGAGGCGTCGAACCAGATGTGGTCGCCGCCGACGAGTGTCTGATACAGGCTGGCGAAGTAGGCCAGCAGGATGCTGCTGGCGGCCAGGGTGTCCATGCCCGGCTGCCGGTGGCGCAGCTCGCGCCACATGCCGCGGATGAATTCGCTGCCGGAGTAGAACACCACCGGCGAGCACAGCAGGAAGGTCAGCCAGCGGAAGAAGTCGCGCGTGGCGACCGACATCTCGCGCGCGGTGTCCAGGTACAGCGCCTCGGAGAACATCATGGTCTGGGTGGTGACCAGCGCCGCCAGGCCCAGTTTCAGCAGCAGGCTGTTGCGCTCGCGGCGCTTGGCGCGCTCGTAGTCCTCGTTCACCGACAGGTACGGTTTGTAGCCCAGCCCGGCCAGGCGCGCGCACAGCGCCGACAGCCGGGTCTTGCCCGGGTTCCAGCGGATCTCGACCCGCCCGGTGATGGCATTGGCGTTCACCGCCGCCACCGCCGGATCCTTGGCCAGCGCGTTCTGGATCAACCAGGCGCAGGCGGCGCAATGCATGCCGTCGGTCAGCAGGGTCACCTGCCGGCCTTCCGGGCAGGGCCTGCAGTGCGCGTCGCGCACTTCATCGCGGTCCCAGGCGGAATAATCGAGCGCGGCTTCGTCGACCTTGCCGCCCTCGTTGCGGCGCAGCCGGTAATAGTCGTCAAGGCCTTCGGCCACGATCCACTGCGCGGCGCCGGCGCAGCCGCGGCAGCAGAAACGGCGGGTCTCGCCGTCGATCACGGCTTCTACCGGCGCATGGCCCAGGGCCGCCTGGCAGTGGAAGCAGGTCGGCGCGTCCTGCATACGGCTGTCAGCGCGCCTGGACGGCGGGCGTCAGGGTCAGGGTGCCGGAGTCGCTGTACTCGCCGACCAGGCGCCAGCTACCGGCGTCGTCGGTGACCACCACCTGCGACGGCACGAACGCGGGCGCCTGCGGCAGGACGGCTTGGCCGTCGACCAAGGCCACGCGCACATCCTGTCGGGCGCGGTTGGGATGCACGAACACCACCTGCGCCGGCGCCTGCACCAGGCTCGGCGGGGCGGTCTTCAGCTCCAGGCGCCAGCCTGACGCGCCGCGCTCGATCAGCAGATAGCCGTGATAGTCGAGCCGGGTCGCGGCCAGGTCGGCGGCGCTGTCGAGGGTCTGGATTTGCGACACCCGCTGTACCGAGGCCGGGACGCCGTCCATCGGGCCGGAGCGCAGGGCGATGACCAGGGTGGCGATGCCGGCGACGATGGTGGCCAGCGGAATGCCTGCCATCAACCACACCATGGGCTCTTGCCAGGCTTTGCGCGGTTCAGTCATCGCAGCCGCCGCCGGTGGCGTCGCTCGGGCCGAAGAAGCGGGATTCTTCCTTGATCTTCAGGTCCGATTTCTTGTCGGTGAGCTTGAATTCGATTTCTTTCATGCCGCGGATGCAATCGGCCGGCGTGCGCACCGTGACCGGCAGGGTCAGTACGCTTTCGGGGCCGAGATGGATCGGCAGCTCGTTGATGACCAGTTCGGCGTCGACGTGGCCGACCTCGACGTGCAGGTCGACGTCGTAGTTCTTGCCGGTCTTGTTGATCAGGCGCAGGGTATAGGCGTTCTCGATGGCGCCGTTTTCGGCGGTGCGGTACAGCTGCTGGTCGCGGATGACGTCGACCAGCAGCGGCTTGCGCAGGGCGATGCCGGCCACGGTGCCGACCAGCAAGGCCACCAACAGCAGGCCGTAGATCACCACGCGCGGGCGCAGCAGGCGCACTTTATGGCCCATCAGCCCGTTGTGGGTGGTGTAGCGCACCAGGCCCTTCGGGTAGCCGAGCTTGTCCATCACTTCGTCGCAGGCGTCGATGCAGGCGCCGCAGGCGATGCACTCGTACTGCAGGCCGTTGCGGATGTCGATGCCGGTCGGACAGACCTGCACGCAGATGGTGCAGTCGATGCAGTCGCCGAGTTCGGTGGAATCGGCGACCTTGGTGTCGATCAGCTCGCCGGCGTGGTCGACAATCAAGCCGGTCGAAATCGCGGCGTCGCCGCTGTGCTTGGTCTTGGCGTTAGCGATGACGTACTGGTTGGCCAGATCCTCGGAGATCAGTCCGCGCTCGCGCTGCATTACGCTGGCCAGGCTGCCTTTCTTGCGCGCGCCGCGCGGCTCGCCGCGCTTGGCGTCGTAGCTGATAATCAGGGTGTTGCGGTCGAACATCGCGCTCTGGAAGCGCGCGTACGGACACATGTACTTGCAGACCTGCTCGCGCAGCACGCCGGCGTTGCCCCAGGTGGCGACCGAGTAGAAGATCAGCCAGAACACGGCCCAGCCGGAGGCGGTGCCGGCCAGCAGGTCGGCGCACAGTTCGCGGATCGGGGTGAAGAAGCCGACGAAGGTCAGTCCGGTCCACAGCGCGAACAGCACCCACAAGAGGTATTTCGAGCCCTTGCGGCGCAGCTTGTCGGCGCTCCAGGGCGCGGCGTCTAGCTTCATGCGCTGGGCGCGGTTGCCCTCGGTCCAGCGCTCCATCCACATGAACACTTCGGTCCAGACCGTCTGCGGGCAGGCGTAGCCGCACCACAGGCGGCCGGCCACGGCGGTGAAGAAGAACAGCGACAGCGCCGCCATGATCAGCAACAGCGCCAGAAAGAAGAAATCCTGCGGCCAGAAGGTCAGCCACAGGATGTAGAACTTGCGCGCCGGCAGGTCGAACAGCACCGCCTGGCGGCCCTCGACCTGCAGCCAGGGCATCACGTAGTACAGGCCGAGCAGGACGTACACCGCGGCGTGGCGGAGCTTCTGGAACAGGCCCTCGATCTCGCGCGGGTAGACCTTGCGCTCGGATACGTACATCGCGCCGTCTTCGACGACCTCGCTCGGAATCTTCTGACCCATGGGATACGGCCTTGCTTAATCGGTGGGCTGTTTGTTGAAGCGGCTGGACGGACGCAGCAGGATCCAGGTGAACAGGCTGCTGCCGGCGGTGGCCAGCCAGAACATGAAGAAGGCGATACTGTAGCCGGCTTCGCGGCTGATCTCGACGCCGGGGAAGGTGATGTCGCGCAACTGCAGCGGGTCGACGAACGCGAAGAACACCATGGTCGCCACGCAGGCGGCGAAGAACGAGGGCCAAAGGACCGCGCCCACCTTCTGGGCGAGTGGGCGCGGCGGATGGTCGAACGGCGTTTCGGCTCTGACTTTCATCACTTCTTCGGTTGCGACAGCGAGT
This sequence comes from Arenimonas sp., assembly GCA_041913425.1. GTDB lineage: Bacteria > Pseudomonadota > Gammaproteobacteria > Xanthomonadales > Xanthomonadaceae > Arenimonas. The sequence goes on from JAYSFF010000017.1 coordinate 28,281, forward strand.
ACACGTAGGCGGCGGCCAGGCGCGCCTGGGTTTCCCCGATCAGCGGCTCTTGGGCCGGCATCTGGCCGGCACGGCCATTGACGATAGTGTACTTGATATCCTCCAGCGTGCTGCCGTACAGCCAATCGCCGTCGGTCAGGTTGGGCGCGCCCAGGGCGGGATTGCCCTTGCCGTCGGCGCCGTGGCAGGCCGCGCAGACGGTGGCGAAGCTCTTGGCGCCGGCGGCGGCCAGGGCGTCGTCGACCTTCATGCCGGACAGGCTCTGCACGTACACCGCCGATTCGGTCACGGCCTGTTCGCTACCGAGCACGGCGGCCATGCCGGGCATCGCCGCGACGCGGCCGCCCTCGACGTTGACGCCGCCCTTGACCGTGGTCAGGATGCCGTCCGGCGAGCCGTCGAACTTCCAGATGGCGTCGCTCAGGTTCGGGAAGCCCTTGCCGCCCTTGGCGTCGGAACCGTGGCAGACCGCGCAGTTGTTGGCGTACACCTGCTTGCCGGTGGTCAGCGCCTCGGCGTCCATCGCCATGGCGTCGATGCCCTTGCCGTCGAAACGGGCGAACAGGGCCTTGAGCTTGGCGTCTGCCTTGGCCTTTTCGGCGTCATGCTGGCCTTTCGAGCTCCAGCCGCCGAGGCCGTCGACCTTGTCGGCGCTCGGATACCAGATCAGGTAGCCGACGGCGAACACGATGGTCAGGTAGAACAGGTTGATCCACCAGCGCGGCAGCGGTTTGTTGTATTCGCTGAGGTCGCCGTCCCAGACATGGCCGGTGGTTTCCACGCTGTCCGCGGTGTCGCCGCTGTGGCGCTTGCGGGAGGTGAACCAGAGCAGCCAGATCGAGCCGACGATCATCAGCGCGCTCAGGAACCAGACGTAATAGGACCAGAAGTTTGTCATTGGGATTTCTCCGGGGTGTCGTCCAGGGCCAGGCGGGCGGCGTCGTCGAAAGCGGCTTTGCGCTTCGGACTGAACACCCAGACGCTACCGGCCACGAACAGGATCAGAAGGATGGTGGTGACGATTCCTGAAATCATGGCTTATCCTTTCGGCCGGTTCTTGCCCAGCTGCTGCAGGTAGGCGATCAGGGCGTCCATTTCGGTCTTGCCTTCCAGCGCGGCCGGCGCGGCCTCGATGTCGGCGTCGGTGTACGGGTCGCCGATGGTCTTCAGGGCGCGCATGTTGGCCTGCACCTGGGCCGGGTCGAGCGCGCGCTCGGCCAGGAACGGGTAGGTCGGCATGTTCGATTCCGGCACCAGGTCGCGCGGGTTGATCAGGTGCGCGCGGTGCCAGTCGTCGGAGTAGCGGCCGCCGACGCGGGCCAGGTCCGGACCGGTGCGCTTGCTGCCCCACTGGAACGGGCGGTCATACACCGATTCGCCGGCGTGCGAGTAGCTGCCGTAACGCTGGGTCTCGAAGCGCAGGGTGCGCACCATCTGCGAGTGGCAGTTGTAGCAGCCTTCGCGGACGTAGATGTCGCGGCCGGCCAGTTCCAGCGCCGGGTAGGGCTTGACGCCCGGCAGCGGTTTGATGGTCTCGGCCTGGTACATCAGCGGGACGATCTCGGCCAGGCCGCCGATGGCGATCACGATGGCGATGCCGATGGCCATCAGGCCGACGTTGGTTTCAAGTTTTTCGTGGCTCATGGGATCTACCTCGGCTCAGTGTTGGTTCGCGACGGGAAGGACGGGCGCGGCGAATTCGCCTTTCGCCTGCTGCAGCGTCTTGACCATGTTGTAGAGCATGATGAACATGCCGGCCAGCACCAGCAGGCCGCCTAGCAGGCGCACCAGGTAGTACGGGTAGGTGAACTTGACGATTTCCACGAACGCGTAGGTCAGGGTGCCGTCGGCGTTGGTGGCGCGGCTCATCAGGCCCTGGCCGATGCCGGAGATCCACATCGAGACCGTGTACAGCACGACGCCGATGGTGTGCACCCAGAAGTGGGTGTCGATCAGCTTGGTGGAGAACATCTCCTTCAGGCCGACGACGCGCGGGATCAGCATGTACACGGCGCCGATCGAGACCATGGCGACCCAGCCCAGCGCGCCGGAATGCACGTGGCCGATGGTCCAGTCGGTGTAGTGGGAAAGCGCGTTGACTGTCTTGATCGACATCATCGGGCCTTCGAAGGTCGACATGCCGTAGAACGACAGCGACACGATCAGGAACTTCAGGATCGGGTCGGTGCGCAGCTTGTGCCAGGCGCCCGACAGGGTCATCATGCCGTTGATCATGCCGCCCCAGCTCGGGGCCAGCAGTACCAGCGAGAACACCATGCCGACCGACTGCGCCCAGTCCGGGATCGCGGTGTAGTGCAGATGGTGCGGGCCGGCCCACATGTAGATGGCGATCAGGGCCCAGAAGTGCACGATCGACAGGCGATAGGAATACACCGGGCGGCCGGCCTGGCGCGGCACGAAGTAGTACATCATGCCCAGGAAGCCGGCGGTCAGGAAGAAGCCGACCGCGTTGTGGCCGTACCACCACTGCACCATGGCGTCGACCGCACCCGAATAGATCGGATAGCTGTGGGTCAGGCTGGTCGGAATAGCCAGCGAGTTGACGATGTGCAGTAGCGCCACTGCGATTATGAAGGCGCCGTAGAACCAGTTGGCAACGTAGATGTGCGGGATCTTGCGCTTCACGATGGTGCCGAAGAACAGCACCGCATAGGCGACCCAGACCACGGCCAGCAGCACGTCAATCGGCCAGATCAGCTCGGCGTATTCCTTGCTCTGGGTCAGGCCCAGCGGCAGGGTGACGGCCGCCAGCACGATCACCGCCTGGTAGCCCCAGAACACGAAGGCGGCCAGCTTGTCGGAGATCAGCCGGACATGGCAGGTGCGCTGCACCACGAACAGGCTGGTGCCCAGAAGTGCGCTGCCGCCGAAGGCGAAGATGACCGCGTTGGTGTGCAGCGGACGCAGGCGCCCGAAGCTGAGCCATTCGAGGCCGAAATTGAGCGCCGGCCAGTACAGCTGGGATGCGATGATGACGCCGACCAGCATGCCGACGATCCCCCAGATCACGGTCATGACCGTGAACTGCTTGACCACCTTGTCGTTATAGGTGTCTGTTTTTTCGAGTGAAGCCATAAAGCCTCCAGAGTGGAATCCGCGTTTATAGTGCCTGAAGCCCGGCACGGTTTGTTTGACCTGAATCAAAAAGGCCCGGCCTCAGAGCCAGCCCGCCTTCTTCAGTCCCCTGTACAGCACGACGCAGACCGTCGCGGTCAGCGCGATTATAAGCGGATAGCCGCCGGCCCAGGCGAGTTCCGGCATGTGCGCGAAGTTCATCCCGTACCAGCCGGTGATCAGGGTCGGCACCGCCAGCAGCCCGGCCCAGCCGGCCAGGCGCTTCATGGTGTCGCCCTGGCTGACGGTGACCAGCGACAGGTTGGTGGTCATCGCCGAGCCGATGTTGTCGCGCATGGTGTCGACCGATTCCTTCAGGCGCACCACGTGGTCGTGCACGTCGCGCAGGTAGACGCGCACGTCGTCCTTGACCAGGTCGCCGTGGAATTCCATCAGGGTGTTGAGGATGTCCTCCAGCGGCGCCACCGCCAGCCGCAGCCGGGTCAGGTCCAGGCGCAGGCGGTACAGCCGGATCACGGTGTCGCGCCGGTAGCGCGAGGACAGGATGTCCTCCTCCAGCCCGTCCAGCACGCCTTCGTAGTGGTCGACGATCGGCAGGAAGTTGTCGACGATCAGGTCGAGCACGGTGTACAGCGCCATCGAGGTGCCGTGCATCAGGTATTCGGGGTTGCGTTCGCAGCGTTCGCGCGCCGCCGCGTACGACAGCGAGCCGCCGTGGCGCACGCCGAGGATGAAGCGGCGGCCGAGGAACAGGTGGGTCTCGCCGTATTGGATCGCGCCGTCCACCATCTGCGCGGTGTTGGCCACGATGAACAGGGTGTCGCCGAAACGTTCGATCTTGGAGCGCTGGTGCGCCTTGTGCGCGTCCTCGACCGCCAGCGGATGCAGGTCGAATTCGACCTGCATCTTGAACAGCAGCGGCTCGTCGGGCTCGAACAGGCCGACCCAGACGATGCTGCCGTCGGCCGTGGCCAAGGCGTCGGAGATGCGGTCCAGGCTCAGTTCGTGGGCACGGCCGTCGCGGTCGTAGCGGGCGATGAAGCGGATCCGCTCACTGCGGCTTTCGAGGCGTATCGGCTGGTCCATGCCGACATCATCGGCCAGCCGGCCGGCCGGCGCAAGTCATTCCGGGGTGTTGTCGGCCAATGCCTGCCGGGTGATCAGCCAGTGCGCCGGCAGCGCCATCAGAATCCAGTTGAGATTGCTTTGCCCGCCGGTCTGCACGAACTTCAGCAGCACGGCCGCCACCGCCAGCGCCGCGATGGCCTTCACCGTCAGCAGATAAGCGGCGCGCAACGCGGGCGAGCGCCGGCGCAGCGCATGCAAAACCACCGCCAGCCAAGCCAACGGCGGGAACAGCAGCAGGTTGGCATTGGCGTGCAGGAACCGGTGCTCGGTACCGAGCCAGGCCGCCAGCAACACGCTGCCGATCAGGCCGGAGGCCAGCCAGAACGCCAGCATGCCGGCGTTGAACAGGCGCTGGCTGCGGCGGCGCGCGGCGAACAGCAGGCCGGCCAAGCCCAGACCGATGGCGGCGGCGGTCAGCGGCCATTGCGGCAGTTCGGCCGGCGGCGGTGGCAGTTTCGACGGCAGGATCGTCTGTTCCTCGCGCACCAGCGGGCGGCCATCGCTCAGCCGAACGCCGCGCAGGCTGTCCTGCAGGCGCATCGGGATGAAGGCCTCGTCCCAACGGCTCAGCGCCTTGTCGCCGTCGGCGTTCATGCCCAGGTCGAAGCCGAGCGCCATCCATTTCGCCGGCCAGGCCAGCCGCACCGACTCCGAGCGGTAGCTGTTTCCGAGCGAGCTGGCGGTCAGCTGCCGGTGCAGTTCGCCGCCCAGCGCTTCGTCCAGCACGTCGCGGACGCGGGTCGCGCAGTTGTTGCGGAAATAATCGTAGCGGTAGCGGGCGTTTTCCGGCCGGGCCAGGAACGCCAGGCGCGCGCGCAGCCGGCGGCTCTGCTCCGGACTCAGCGCCAGCCACTGGATGTCGACGCCACGCCCGACCTGCCGGTAGTAGCCCAGGTCCTGTTCCAGCGGCAACGCCAGCATCAGGTAGTTCATCCGGCCTTTGATGAAATTGCCGGTGAAGCCGGGCTCGGCCATGTCGAAGAAGCCGAAGTTGTAGGACAGCGCCCGCACGCCGTCGTCGACCACGATGGCGTTGTG
>JAYSFF010000018.1:0-33292 GCA_041913425.1 Arenimonas sp.
GCACCATTCGGAAACCGAACTGCTGCGCTACCTGCGCAAGCTGGCCGACCGCGACCTGGCGCTGGACCGCGCGATGATTCCACTCGGCTCCTGCACCATGAAGCTCAACGCCACCGCGGAGATGATTCCGGTCACCTGGCCGGAATTCGGCAACCTGCATCCGTTCTGCCCGGCCGAGCAGGCCGAAGGCTACCGCGCGCTGTTCGACGACCTGCAACGCTGGCTGGTGGAGATCACCGGCTACGACGCGGTCAGCCTGCAGCCCAACTCGGGCGCCCAGGGCGAATACGCCGGCCTGTTGGCGATCCGCGGCTACCACGCCGCCCGCGGCGAAGGCCATCGCAACATCTGCCTGATTCCGTCCTCGGCGCACGGCACCAACCCGGCCTCGGCGCAAATGGTGGGCATGGAGGTGGTGGTGGTGGACTGCGACAAGGACGGCAACGTCGACGTCGACGACCTGCGCGCCAAGGCCGAGAAGCACGGCGCCAACCTGGCGGCGCTGATGGTCACCTACCCGTCCACGCACGGCGTGTTCGAGGAACGCATCCGCGAAATCTGCGACATCACCCACCGCTACGGCGGCCAGGTGTACATGGACGGCGCCAACATGAACGCGCAGGTCGGCCTGTCGCGCCCGGGCGAGTTCGGCGCCGACGTCTCGCACCTGAACCTGCACAAGACCTTCTGCATCCCGCACGGCGGCGGCGGTCCGGGCATGGGTCCGATCGGCGTCAAGGCGCATCTGGCGCCGTTCCTGCCCGGCCACCCGGCGCTGGACGGCGGCAGCGCCCCGGTCGGTCCGGTCAGCGCCGCGCCGTTCGGCTCGGCCTCGATCCTGCCGATCAGCTACGCCTATATCCTGATGATGGGCGGCGACGGCCTGAAGCGCGCCACGGAAGTGGCCATCCTATCGGCCAACTACATCGCCGAGCGTCTGCAGCCGCACTTCCCGGTGCTGTACCGCAACCACAACGGCCGGGTCGCGCACGAGTGCATCGTCGACCCGCGGGCGCTGAAGGACGGCGCCGGCGTCACCGTCGACGACATCGCCAAGCGCCTGATCGACTACGGCTTCCATGCCCCGACCATGAGCTTCCCGGTGCCCGGCACGCTGATGATCGAGCCGACCGAATCCGAGGCGCTGGTGGAGCTGGACCGCTTCTGCGACGCGATGATCGCCATCCGCCGCGAGATCGCCGAAGTCGAAGCCGGCCGCTTCGCGGTCGAGCACAGCCCGCTGCGGCACGCGCCGCACACCGTGCACGACCTGGCCGACGCCGAATGGAACCGGCCGTACTCGCGCGAGGAGGCGGTGTTCCCGGCCGGCATCCGCCGCGAGGACAAGTACTGGTGCCCGGTCAACCGCGTCGACAACGTCTACGGCGACCGCAACCTGATGTGCCTGTGCCCCTCGCCGGAGGAATACCGCGACAGCGCCGCCTGAACGCCCTGCGGCCGGCACCGCCGGCCCGCCTGAACGGAAACCGAACCCCGCACCCCAAAAAAGGGGTGCGGGGTTTTGCGTTTGGTTGTATCCTATGCGCACCCCAAGTTGTATCTTTCCATCTTGATTAAAGGATATATGCCTCGATGAGCAGCTACCTCTTCACCTCCGAGTCGGTTTCCGAAGGCCACCCGGACAAGATCGCCGACCAGATCTCCGACGCCGTCCTCGACGCCATCCTGGCCCAGGACAAGCGCGCGCGCGTGGCCTGCGAAACCCTGGTCAAGACCGGCGCGGCGATCGTCGCCGGCGAAGTCACCACGTCCGCATGGGTGGACATCGAGGAGTTGACCCGCAAGGTCATCAACGACATCGGCTACGACAACTCGAACGTCGGCTTCGACGGCCATACCTGCGCCATCATCAATATGCTGGGCAAGCAGTCGCCGGACATCGCCGCCGGCGTGGACGGCAGCAAGAAGAAGCAGAAGAAGCCGGAGGAACAAGGCGCCGGCGATCAGGGCCTGATGTTCGGCTACGCCTGCAACGAGGCGCCGGAATACATGCCCGCGCCGATTTACTACAGCCACCGCCTGGTCGAGCAGCAGGCCAAGGTCCGTAAAGCCAAGAACAGCAAGTTGCCGTGGCTGCGTCCGGACGCCAAGAGCCAGGTCACCCTGCGCTATGACGCCGACCACAACGTGGCCGGCCTCGACGCCGTGGTGCTGTCCACCCAGCACGACCCCGAGGTCAAGCACAAGGACCTGGTGGAGGCCGTGCGCGAACATATCCTCAAGCCGGTTCTGCCGAAGAAGTGGATGGATGCGCTGCCGAAGAACAAGGTGCATATCAATCCGACCGGCATCTTCGTGATCGGCGGCCCGGTCGGCGACTGCGGCCTGACCGGCCGCAAGATCATCGTCGACACCTACGGCGGCATGGCCCGCCACGGCGGCGGCGCGTTCTCGGGCAAGGATCCGTCCAAGGTCGACCGCTCGGCGGCCTACGCCGCACGCTACGTGGCCAAGAACATCGTCGCCGCCGGACTGGCCGACAAGTGCGAAGTGCAGGTCAGCTACGCCATCGGCGTGGCCGAGCCGACCTCGATCTCGGTCACCACCTTCGGCACCGGCAAGATCCCGGACGCGCAGATCGAGAAGCTGATCCGCGGCCACTTCGACCTGCGCCCGTACGGCATCGTCAAGATGCTCGACCTGATCCACCCGATCTACCAGGACACCGCGGCCTACGGTCACTTCGGCCGCAAACCGAAGGACGTGTCGTATGTGGACGGCGCCGGCAAGAAGCAGACGGCAACCGCCTTCTCGTGGGAGAAGACGGACAAGGCCGAGGAACTGCGCAAGGCCGCCAAACTGAAGTAAGCCCGGAACGGGGCGGAGAAATCCGCCCCGCTTTCACGTAGAATTACGGGGCCGGCCGCCATCATGGCCGGACTCCACCACACCCCATCGAGGGGCGCTGCAAGCGCCGCGCATGCCGCGGAAGCACAGGCTCGATGGACGTCGTCACCGCAACCGCGCCCGCTCACTTTGAACCTCGAGGAGCGTACATGAACGCCGTTGTGAACCTGAAACACGATTACAAAGTCGCCGACATCGCCCTGGCCGATTGGGGCCGCAAGGAAATCGACATCGCCGAGCAGGAAATGCCGGGCCTGATGGCGATCCGCCAGAAATACGCCGCCGCCAAGCCGCTGAAGGGCGTGCGCGTGACCGGCTCGCTGCACATGACCATCCAGACCGCGGTGCTGATCGAGACCCTGAAGGACCTGGGCGCCGACGTGCGCTGGGCGTCCTGCAACATCTTCTCGACCCAAGACCACGCCGCCGCAGCCATCGCCGCCTCCGGCACGCCGGTGTTCGCCTGGAAGGGCGAAACCCTGGAGGAGTACTGGGACTGCACCCTCGACGCCGTCAGCTTCCCGGCCGGCAAGGGCCCGCAGCTGGTGGTCGACGACGGCGGCGACGTGACCCTGCTGCTGCACAAGGGCTACGAGATGGAACAGGGCTCGGACTGGGTCAACACCCCGTCGGGCTCGCATGAGGAGCAGGTCATCAAGAACCTGCTGAAGCGCACCGCCGTCGAACGCCCGGGCTTCTGGGCCGCCGTCATGCAGGACTGGCGCGGCGTCTCCGAGGAAACCACCACCGGCGTGCACCGTCTGTACCAGATGCTGGAGGCCGGCACCCTGCGCGTGCCGGCGATCAACGTCAACGACTCGGTCACCAAGTCGAAGTTCGACAACCTGTACGGCTGCCGCGAGTCGCTGGCCGACGGCCTGAAGCGCGCGATGGACGTGATGCTGGCCGGCAAGGTCGCCGTGGTCTGCGGCTACGGCGACGTCGGCAAGGGCTCGGCGCATTCGCTGCGCGCCTACGGCTGCCGCGTGGTGGTCACCGAGATCGATCCGATCAACGCCCTGCAGGCGGCGATGGAAGGCTTCGAGGTCAACACCGTCGAGAACACCCTGGGCCGCGGCGACATCTACGTCACCACCACCGGCAACAAGGACGTGCTGACGCTCGAGCACATGCAGGCCATGAAGGACCAGGCCATCGTCTGCAACATCGGCCACTTCGACAACGAGATCCAGGTCGACCGCCTGAACGCCTCCGACGCGGTCAAGCTCAACATCAAGCCGCAGGTCGACAAATACACCTTCCCGAACGGCAACAGCATCTTCCTGCTGGCCGAAGGCCGCCTGGTCAACCTGGGCTGCGCCACCGGCCACCCGAGCTTCGTGATGTCGAACTCGTTCGCCAACCAGACCCTGGCCCAGATCGACCTCTGGGCCAACAAGGACGTGTACGAGCCGAAGGTCTACATCCTGCCCAAGAAGCTGGACGAGGAAGTGGCGCGCCTGCATCTGGAGAAGATCGGCGTCAAGCTGACCACGCTGACCGCTGAGCAGGCCGCCTACCTGGGCGTGCCGGTCGAAGGCCCGTACAAGCCCGAACACTACCGCTACTGATGAAACACCGGAAAGGGCGCGCGAGCGCCCTTTCCGTTTCCGCCGCCCGGAACCGCCATGAAAATCTCCTACGAATTCTTCCCGCCGAAAACCGACGAGCAGCGCGCCCAGCTCGACCGTACGGTGGCGCAGCTGAAGGCGCACCGGCCGCTGTTCGCCTCGGTCACCTTCGGCGCCGGCGGCTCCACCCTCAGCTACACCGGCGAGACCGTGCGCCATCTGGCCGACGCGCACGGGCTGCATGCGGTGCCGCACCTGAGCTGCATGGGCGGCACCCGCGCCGAACTGCGCGCCCTGCTCGAAGGCTACCGGGCCCAAGGCTGCCGGCGGGTGGTGGCGCTGCGCGGCGACCTGCCGTCGGGCATGGCACGCGCCGGCGACATGCACTTCGCCTCGGAACTGGTCGGCTTCATCCGCGGCGAGTTCGGCGACGCGTTCGAGGTCACCGTGGCCTGCTATCCGGAATTCCACCCGCAGGCCGAGGACGCGTTCGGCGACATCGCGCGCTTCGGCGAGAAGGTCCGGCTCGGCGCCAGCTCGGCCATCACCCAGTACTTCTACAACGCCGACGCCTATTTCCGCTTCGTCGACGACGCGCGCCGGCAGGGCATCGACATCCCGATCGTCCCGGGCATCATGCCGATCTCGAACTTCTCGCAGATCCGCCGCTTCTCCCAGCTGTGCGGCGCCGAGATCCCGCGCTGGATGGCGCAGCGCATGCTGGCCTACGGCGACGACGTCGAGTCGGTGCGCGCCTTCGCGGCCGACTGCGTGGCCGACCTGTGCCGGCGCCTGCTGACCGGCGGCGCGGAAGAGCTGCACTTCTACACCCTGAACATGGCGCGGCCGACCGCCGCGGTGCTCTCGCGCTTGGGCTGAAGCTGCGCTACAGTGCCGGTATGATCCGGCGTTTCGCGTTACTGCTGATGTTGCTGCCGCCTGCCGGCGTCGTGCCGGCGCAGGACGTGCGCGGCTGCCTGCAACAGGACGGCAGCGTGGTCTACACCGACGGTCTGTGCGCCGCGGACCAGACCGAGCACGCCACCGACAAGGCCGAACCGGCGGCACCGGCGCCAGGCCTGCGCCCGGCAGGTCGAGGCATCGCGCCGCCGCCGGCATGCAGCCGCAGTCCGGAACAGCTGCAATGGGCTATACGCGCCGCGCTCGACTCACGCGACGTCAACGCGCTGGCCAAGAGCTACCATTGGGCCGGCGTCTCGAGCACGCAGGCCGAAGCGCTGATGATCCGCCTCGAACGGCTGGCGCGCACGCCGGTGCTGGATGTACAACTGGCCTACGTGGAAACCGGAACGCCGGCATCAGACGGGCTCCCGGAGGAAGATGCGAATCCGGCATCGGAACCGCGTCCACGCGTGCCGGCGGCATTGCGGGTGGTCAGCTATCGCGAGGACGGCGGCGCCGGCACCGCGAGCACGGCGTTCCGTCTGCAACGCCATTTCGACTGCTGGTGGATCCGCTACTGATTCAGTGGAACTGCAGCACCGCCACCGCGCCGCCCTGTTCGCGCGGCGCGATGCTGACCTTCCAGCCGTACAGTTCGCACAGCCGGCGCACGATCGACAGACCGATGCCGCCGCCGGTGGTGTTGCCTACGCTCGAGCCGCGGTAGCCGCGCTCGAACAGGCGCTCGGCGTCTTCGGTGCTGAGACCCGGGCCGGTATCCTCGATCAGCACCCGGTCGGCCTCCACGCGGCAGCGCACCTCGCCTTCGACCGTGTACTTGCAGGCGTTGCCGAGCAGGTTGCCGATGGCGACCGAGAGCACCGCCTCGGGCGCCTCGATGACCACGCCGTCGAGGCCCTCGACGAAGATCTCGACCGGCTTCTTGGCCAGATGCGCGCGGTTGGCCTCGGCCAGCTGACGCACCAGGCGGCTGATGTCGCAGCTGCCCATGCCGCGCTCGTTGCGCGACAGCATCAGCAGCGCCGTGGTCAGGTCGGTGCACTGCAGCGCCGCGCGGTCGATGCGCAGCAGGCGCTGGCGCATCTTGTCGGTGATGTCGGGATTGGCCAGCAGCAGCTCGGTGGCGCCGCGGATCACCGCCAGCGGCGTGCGCAGCTCGTGGCTGACGTCGGCGTTGAACTCGCGGTCGCGGCGTACGATCTGTGTCATGCGCGCGGCGTAGTCGTCGAGCGCCGCCGCCAGCTGCCCGACTTCGTCGTTGGGGAACAGCGGCGCCAGCTGCTGGCTGTTCTCCTTGCCCACCATCTGGCGCAGCCGGCGCGCCAGTTCCAGCACCGGCGAGATCACCCGCGAGGACGACCAGATGCCGATCAGCCAAGCCAGCAGGGAGAACACCGCGATCGCGCCCGCCACCAGCAGCAGCATGCGCTGCTCGCTCAGGCTGGCGCTGGTGACATCGTAACGGACGTAGCTGACCAGGTCGGCGTCGCGCCGGATCGCGTATTTGTAGCGGTGCAGGCGGCCGTTGCTGTCGACCTCCTCGATGTCGTACACCCCGGTCTTCAGGTTCTGCAGCGCCAGCGGCATCTTGTAGGCGTTACGCGTGCTCCAGATCTTGGCCGAGAGCATGGAGAAGGTGGCGGTGCCCTGCGGGTTGTCGCGCACCTGCTGCACGAAGTTGTCGACTTCGCGTTGCAGGGTGCTTTCGATCAGCTGGCCTTCCAGCTTGGAGCGCAGGTAGATGGAAGACGCGGCGAACAGCGCCGTCAGCCCGAAGCCGAGCAGGAAGAACGAGAAGATGATCCGGGTTCGGAGTCTACGCCGGTACTGCATCGGTATCGACGATCCGGTAGCCGATGCCGTGTCGGGTCTGGATCAGGGCCTTGCCGAAGGGCTTGTCGATGGCGGCGCGCAGGCCGTGGATGTGCACGCGCAGGCTGTCGGAGTCCGGCAGCTCCTCGCCCCAGACGCGGGTTTCCAGCTCGTTGCGGGTCACCACCGAAGGCGAGGCCTCCATCAGCGCCTGCAGTATCTTCAGCGCGGTCGGGTTGAGCTGGATCGACTCGCCGGCGCGGCGCACCTCGAGGGTATCGAGGTTGAACTCGAGGTCGGCGATGGCCAGGGTGCGCGGCACGTTGGCCTTGGTGCGGCGGGCCAGCACCTGCAGACGGGCCTCCACCTCCTGCAGGGCGAACGGCTTGACCAGATAATCGTCGGCGCCGGATTCGAAACCGGCCAGCTTGCTGTCCAGCGAATCGCGCGCGGTCAGCATCAGCACCGGCGTCTGCTTGCGGCCTTCCTGGCGCAGCTTGCGGCAGACCTCGATGCCGTCGATGCCGGGCAGGTTGAGGTCGAGCACGATGGCGTCGAAGTCGTTGACCACGGCCAGGTGCAGGCCGGTCACGCCGTCGGCGGCGTAATCGACGGTATGGCCGCGGTCCTCGAGGTAATCCCCGAGGTTGGCGGCGATGTCGCGATTGTCTTCGATGACTAGCAGTCGCATGGGCGGTCAGTTGCCTTGGATATGGACTGAATCGTTGCTGTCACGGCCCTGCAGGGTCCGCTGGGTGGTGTCGTAGGTGCGCTTGCGCGCCGCCGCAGTCATGCACTGGCGCTTCTTCATGTTGGAACCGAGGGCCTGCTCGAAGGTACAGGTCAACCGGCTGTCGGCGAACGCTTTCTTCAAGACAGCGTTCACGCCTGCAACGGCTTGGACATCTCCCGGCTTGGATTCCAGCGTGGCGAAGTGGCGATCGAGCTCGGCGCGTCCGTCCTTGCCCAACTCGACGTATTCCGGTTGGGCCAGCTTGGCCTCAATCAACAATCGCTGAGCAGCGATATCGCCGGCGGCAGACAGCTGCACGGGTTCACGATCGGCGGCTTCAGCAATATGGACGGACAAACCGGCGAACAGCATCAAAGAGAAACCCAAGCTTTTCATCACCAACATCCTTATCAAGAATTCATCATATGTATATTGTCGGATAGTCAGCATACCACTCATTGGCAAGCGCATGAATCGTCAATATGGCTGTCAGGCGCTCAACAAAAAACCCGGCAAGCGTTCGCACGCTTGCCGGGCCAGGGCTTGAAGCTCCGATTACCATAACCGGTTGGTTGCTGACGAGGCGCGCAAACCGAAGAAATGGTCGGGTAAGGCTAGCGCCGGATACATTAATATTTCGTTAATTTCCCCTGATGTTTTGGTTATCTAAAGCACCATTTTGGGGCAAAATCCGGGAGGCCAGAAAATCCAACAGCTTACCGGCGACATCGCAGCCGGTAGCCGCCTCCAAGGCCTCGAATCCGGGGCAGGCATTCACCTCCAAAAGCAACGGACCGCGGGCGGTGCGCAGAATATCTACCCCGCCCAGGTCCAGCCCCAACGCATCGACCGCCGCCGACGCCAACGCGGTTTCGGACGCATCCGGCAGATGCACTTCGGCGCGGGCACCGAGATGGACATTGGCGCGGAACTCGCCCGGCACCGCGATCCGGCACATCGCGGCGATGACCTCGCCGCCGAGCACGAACAGCCGCAGGTCGCGGCCCGCAGCTTCGGCGATGTACTCCTGCAACTGGAATCCGACACCCTCGCACGCCAGCACGGACATCCGCGCCAACGCCGTGGCGGCATCCGGCAACAACATGACGCCATTGCCCTGCGCGCTGTCGTCGCGCTTCAGCACCATCGGAAAACCGAACGGCAAGGCGGCCAGCCATGCGGCGTCCGGTGCGGCGTCCGGTGCGGCGTCCGGCCGGCGGGTTTCCGGCATCGGCACGCCGGCTTGGGTGAAGCGCTCCGTGCACCGGCTACGGTCGCGCGCCAAGGCCAACGCCACGGAGCCGTTCAAGGCGAACACGCCACGGCGCTCCAATGCGGCCAACAACCGCGCGCCGGGCACCTGCCAGCGCGGCGTGAACCGGGGAATGACGGCATCGACGCCGTCGAAGCAGAGGTCGCCGGCCTCGGCATGCAGCGGATCGGCGATGACCACCGCCATGCCGCGCGCCGCCGCGGCCTGGCGCAGGCGGCGGTTTGCGTACAGCCCGGGCTGGCGCGACAGGACGGCGAGCTTCACGGCATTCGGGATCCGCGCGCGGGGCGCAATGGCGTTAAAATGGATGGCATGGAATTGTATCTCAACGGTGAAATCCGCCGCGTCGACGACGGCATGACGGTGGCCGCGCTGATCGATTCGCTCGGCCTGTCGCAACAGCGACTGGCGGTCGAAGTGAACCGCTGTATCGTGCCCCGAAGCCGGCATGCGGAACACCGGCTGCAAGCCGGCGACCGGGTCGAAATCATCCAGGCCATGGGCGGCGGCTGAGGGCTGACGCGACCGCGCGTTTCCGGCGATAATACCGCCATGACGACCCCGACTCCGCACGACCCGCTGGTCATCGCCGGCAAGACCTACCGTTCCCGCCTGCTCACCGGCACCGGCAAATTCGCCGATTTCGCCCAGACCCGCGAGGCCACTCTGGCCGCCGGCGCCGAAATCGTGACCGTCGCCCTGCGCCGCACCAATCTGGGTCAGAACAAGGGCGAGCCGAACCTGCTCGAGTTCCTGCCGCCGGACGAATTCACCCTGTTGCCGAACACCGCCGGCTGCTATACCGCCGACGACGCCGTGCGCACCTGCCAGCTGGCGCGCGAGTTGCTGGACGGCCACCGGCTGGTGAAGCTGGAGGTGCTGGGCGATCCGAAGACGCTGTATCCGCACGTGACCGAAACCCTGATCGCGGCCGAGCGCCTAGTCGCCGACGGCTTCGACGTGATGGTGTACACCTCGGACGATCCGATCGTGGCCAGGCGCCTGGAGGAGATCGGCTGCGTGGCGGTGATGCCGCTGGCGGCGCCGATCGGTTCGGGCCTGGGCATCCAGAACAAATGGAGCCTGCTGGAGATCATCGAGAACGCCAAGGTGCCGGTGCTGGTCGATGCCGGCGTCGGCACCGCGTCCGATGCCGCCATCGCCATGGAGCTGGGCTGCGACGGCGTGTTGATGAACACCGCCATCGCCGCCGCGAAGGATCCGATCCTGATGGCCTCGGCCATGCGCAAGGCGGTCGAAGCCGGCCGCGAGGCGTTCCTGGCCGGCCGCATGCCCAAGCGCCGCTACGCCAACGCGTCCTCGCCGCTGGACGGCCTGTTCTTCTGATGACCCAGGACGACAGCACGCCCGCACCCGCGCGCGACCGCACCATCCGCAGCTTCGTGCTGCGCCAGGGCCGCGCCACCGAATCGCAGAAGCGCGCGTTCGAACTGCACTGGCCGGTGTACGGCATCGATTACACCGGCAAACCGCTCGATCCGGCGGCGCTGTTCCCGTGTGCCGGCGAACTGGTGGTGGAGATCGGCTTCGGCAACGGCGAACAGCTGCTGTATGCGGCCGAGCACGAACCGCAACGCAACTTCATCGGCATCGAAGTGCATTCGCCGGGCGTCGGCCGCGCGCTGAACAGCATCGCCCAGGCCGGATTCGGCAACGTGCGCGTGTACCGGCACGACGCCGTCGAAGTGCTGCGCGAGGAAATCCCGAACGGCTCGCTGTCGGAAGTGCGGATCTACTTCCCCGACCCCTGGCACAAGAAGCGCCACCACAAGCGCCGGCTGGTGCAGCCAGAATTCATCGCCCTGCTCTGCCGCAAGCTGAAACCCGGCGGCCTGCTGCACCTGGCCACCGACTGGCGCGGCTATGTTGAGCATATGTGGGAAGTCTGTGACAATGAACCGATGCTGTCGAACGCCGACGGCCCGGGCGGTTTCCGCGCCCGCCCGCCCTGGCGCCGGCAGACGCACTTCGAAAGCCGCGGCCTGAAACTCGGCCACGGCGTCTGGGACCTGCTGTACGTCCGCACCTAGGAGCCTGACCGCCGCATGCACAGCCCGTTGGTCCTGACACAAGACATGATGATCGTGTTGGGCCTGACCGGCTTCATCATCGCGATGCTGATGTTCGAGCGCATCCGCGCCGACGCCGCCTCGCTGGTGGTGCTGGTGATGCTCGGCTTCACCGGCATCGTATCCGAACAGGAGCTGTTCAAGGGCTTCGCCGGCGACGCGGTGATCAGCGTGATCGCCTCGATGATCCTGAGCACGAGCCTGGACCGCACCGGCGCGCTGAACCGGCTGGCCGGCTGGCTGCTGCGGCGCGCCAAAGGCGTCGAGCAGCGCCTGCTGCTGCTGACCTCGGCCTTCGCCGGCGGCATGTCCGGCTTCATGCAGAACCCGGCGGTGACCTCGCTGTTCCTGCCGGTGGCCTCGCGTTTGTCGAGCCGCACCGGCCTGGGCCTGGGCCAACTGCTGTTCCCGATCGCGGCCGCCATCATCCTCGGCGGCCAGCTGACCATGATCGGCAACTCGCCGCTGATGCTGCTGAACGACCTGCTGCAGTCGGCCAACAGCAACCTGCCCTCGGGCGTGGCCACCCTGGAGAAGCTGCCGATGTTCCAGCCGCTGCCAATCGGCCTGCTGCTGCTGGGCATCGGCCTGCTGTACTTCCGCTTCCGCAAGTACCTCTGGTTCTCCGAAACCGCCGGCAGCAACGTCAGCCCGGCCACGCCGGAACGCTATTTCGCCGACGCCTACGGCATCGACGGCGAGGTGTTCGAGCTGACCGTGACCGCCGGCAGCCCGCTGGTCGGCATGAGCGTGGGCGACGCCGAGGCCGAGGTCGGCGCGCCGCTGTTCCTGGCCCTGTTCGCCGGCAACGAATCGCGCATGGCGCCGCCGGCCGACGAACGCCTGTGGGTCGGCAGCGTGATCGGCGTGATGGGCAGTCAGGAGTTTGTGCAGGCCTACGCCCGCGCCAAGCAGCTGAAGTTCTCGCAGCGCCTGCGCGTGCTGGGCGACCTGTTCAATCCGGCGCACTCCGGCATTTCCGAGGCGGTGATCCCGACCAACTCGCCGTTCGTCGGCCGCACCCAGGCCGAACTGCGCCTGCGCAAGCGTTTCGGCATCAGCCTGCTGGCGATCAACCGCGACAAGCAGATCCTGCGCCGCAACATCCGCAACCTGCCGATCCGCTCCGGCGACATCCTGGTGTTCCACTCGAACTGGACCGACCTGAGCCAGGCCGGCGGCAACCGCGACTTCGTGGTCATCACCGACTTCCCGAAGGACGAGCAGCGGCCGCACAAGCTGCGCGTGGCGCTCGGCATCTTCGCCAGCAGCATGCTGCTGGCGCTGTCCACGCTGGTGCCGCTGCCGGTGGCGCTGATGGCCGGCGCGGTGGCGATGGTGGTCACCGGCGTGCTGAACATGGACGAGGCCTACGCCTCGGTCAGCTGGAAGACGGTGTTCACCATGGCCTGCCTGATTCCGCTCGGCATCGCCATGGATTCGACCGGCGCCGCCAACTGGCTGGCGCAGCAGACCATCGAGCGGCTCGGCGACGGCGTGCCGGACTGGCTGATCCAGACCTGCCTGGCGGTGTTCACCACCTGCCTGGCGCTGGTCATCGGCAACGTCGGCGCCACCGTGGTGATGGTGCCGATGGCGGTCAACGTCGCGCTGGCCGCCGACGGCAACCCGATGGCCTACGCGTTCCTGGCCGCGCTGTGCGCCTCCAACAACTTCATCAGCCACTCCAATCCGGTGATTTCGATGATCACCGGTCCGGCCGGTTACCGCGCCGGCGAACTCTGGCGCAACGGGCTGCCGATCACCGTGTTGTACCTGCTGGTCTCGGTGCTGTCGGTCAATCTGATGTTTTGAGCCCCGCGATCCGCAGGCGTCCGTCGGCCTGCGGCTCCAGCGCGTATTCGACCAGCGCTTCGCCACGGCACGGCCCTTGCAGGCAGCGGCCGCCGGCCATCGCGAACACCGCGCCGTGCGCCGCGCAGACCAACGTGCCGTCCTTGGCCAATACGCGCCCGGGCGCGAAGTCGAGCAGGCGGCCCTGATGCGGGCACTGGTTGCGGTAGACATGCACCGCGCCCGCCGTCTTGACCGCGATGACGGGGACTTCCTCCCTATCGATCAACAACTTGATGCTGATCGGCTGCCCCTCGATGAGCCCCTCCGGCGCTATTAACGAACAATTTACACTTTCCACCATCGGCCTCGGCATACTGTCTTTCCGTCGCTTTATAGCACACCCATGCGCATCCTATTCCACCGCCTGCTGTCGGCCCGCCCGCACAAACCCAAGAATCCGCTGCTGAAGATGGTGTTCTCGGTGCTGGGCCTGTTCCTGCTGTTCGGCGTCTGCGTGTTCGCCATCGTGGTGGGCGTGGCCATGCTGGTCGCCGGCGCCATCCTGCGCGCGGTCGGCCGCAAGACCGCCCGGCCCCGCGCCGGCGGCGACGTCATCGACGCCGAATACGCCGTGGTCGAGAAATCGCCGGCCGGCATGCTGCGCTAATCTCGAAATTTCCCGGCACTGCCGTTACACTGGCGTTTTACGGAAACGACGCCATGACCGCTTTCGCCTTCCCGCCTCCGCCGCAGACCGCGCTCGCCATCCGCGGCCGAGCCGAACGCTTTCCGGTGCACCGCATCTACTGCGTGGGCCGCAATTTCGCCGAGCACGCCAAGGAGATGGGCGCCGAGGCCCCGAAGGGCAAGCCGGTGTTCTTCATGAAGCCGGCCGACGCCGCGCTGCAATCGACCGACATCCCCTACCCGGGCGCGACCGCCGACCTGCACCACGAGGTCGAGCTGGTGGTCGCGATCGGTCCGGACGCGCCCGACACGCTCACCGCCGATAACGCCGGACGCGCCGTCTTCGCCTATGCCGTCGGGCTCGACCTGACCCGCCGCGACCTGCAGGCCGAGGCCAAGGACAAGCGCCTGCCCTGGGACACCTCCAAGGGCTTCGACGCCTCGGCGCCGCTCGGCGAACTGGTGCCGGCCGCCGAAGCGGAGCTCGACGCGTCCAGCGTGCTGCGCCTGCGCGTGAATGGCGAGCTGCGGCAACAGGCGCCGCTGGGCGACATGATCTTTTCGGTCACCGACATCCTGGTCGCGCTGTCCGGCCTGTACCGCCTGCGGCCGGGCGACCTGATCTTCATGGGCACGCCGTCGGGCGTGGCCGCGTTGCAGCGCGGCGACCGCGTCGAGGCCGAGCTGGACGGCATCACCGCCTACACCGGCCGCATCGTCTAAAACACCACCATCGGGGAGCATGACATGGGCATGATTTCGGAATTCAAGGAATTCGCATTGCGCGGCAACGTCATCGACCTGGCGGTCGGTGTGGTCATCGGCGGCGCGTTCGGCAAGATCGTCAGCTCGCTGGTCAACGACCTGATCACGCCGGTGATCTCGCTGTTCACCGGCAGCGCCGACTTCAAGAGCCTGTCGCTGACGCTGCGGACCGCGGTGCTCGACGCCGACGGCAAGGAAACCGTGCCGGCGCTGCTGCTCAACTACGGCAGCTTCATCCAGTCGGTGATCGACTTCACCCTGATCGCGCTGGTGATCTTCTTCGCGGTCAAGGCCATCAACCGCCTGCGCCGCCAGGAACAGACCGCGCCGCCGGCACCGGCGCCGGCCGAGCCGAGCGCGGAAGCGAAGCTGCTAGCCGAAATCCGCGACCTGCTGAGCAAAGGAAACTGACATGCGCTTGATCACCGCCGGCCTGCTGGCCATCTGTACCCTGACCTGCAACGCCGATGAAGCCGGCCTCGACGCCAAGGCCATGGCCACCGCCGAAGGCCTGCGCGATACCGCGATGCGCGGCTCGCAAGCCTATGCCATCGTCGAATCGCTGACCACCGAGATCGGCCCGCGCATGGCCGGCAGCGAGGCCTACGACCGCGCCACGGCCTGGGCCCAGGCCAAATTCAAGGCGCTGGGTTACGACAAGGTCTGGCTGCAGCCGGTCACCTTCCCGGTCTGGGAGCGTCGCGCCGAACGCGGGCGGATCGTATCGCCGTTCCCGCAGCATCTGGTGCTGACCGCGCTCGGCGGCAGCGAAAGCACGGCCGGCGAACTGCGCGCCGAGGTGGTGGAGTTCGATTCGCTGGAAAGCCTGAAGGCCGCGCCGGACGGTTCGCTGGCCGGCAAGATCGCCTTCGTCAACCTGAAGATGCGGCGCGCCAAGGACGGCAGCGGCTACGGCCCGGTCAGCAACGTGCGCCGCAGCGGCGCCTCGGAAGCGGCGCGCAAGGGCGCGGTGGCGCTGCTGATCCGCTCGGTCGGCACCGACTCCGACCGGCTGGCGCACACCGGCATGATGCGTTACGAGGACGGCGTGGCGAAGATCCCGGCGGCGGCGCTGTCGGTGCCCGACGCCGAACTGCTGGCCAACATGCTCAAGCGCGGCAAACCGGTCACCGTGGCGCTCGACATCCAGGCCGGCTTCACCGGCAGCAAGACCGAATACAACGTCATCGGCGAAATCACCGGTCGCGGCAAGCCCGATGAAGTGGTCGTCATCGGCGGCCATCTGGATTCCTGGGACCTTGGCACCGGTGCCATCGACGACGGCGCCGGCGTGGCCATCACCATGGCCGCCGGCGCGCTGATCGGCGACCTGAAGAAGGCGCCGAAACGCACCATCCGCGTCATCGCCTTCGCCAACGAGGAGCAGGGCCTGCTGGGCGGCAAGGCCTATGCCGAGGCGATGAAAGGCGCGATGGGCAAACATCAGCTGGGCGCGGAAAGCGATTTCGGCGCCGGCCGCATCTACGCCCTGCATGCCGGCGTGTCGCCGGAATCGAAACCGGTGATCGAACGCATCGCGCAGGTGCTGGCGCCTCTGGGCATCGCATTGGCGGACGGCGGCGGCCCGGGTCCGGACATCAGCCCGAGCGTGCCGTACGGCCTGCCCTGGGCGGAACTGCAGCAGGACGGAAGCGATTACTTCGACTACCACCATACCGCCAACGACACGCTCGACAAGATCGAACCGGCGGCGCTCGACCAGCAGGTCGCAGCCTATGCCGCGCTGGCTTATCTGGCGGCGGAAACCGCGGTCGACATCCAGCCGGCGCCGCCGGCTGCGCAGAAGTAGAAGCGCCGCTCAGCGGTTCTGCCGGCGCCACTCCGCCAACAGCACGGCGGTGGCGGCGGCCACGTTCAGGCTTTCCACCCGCCCCGTGCCGGGGATTTCCACTTTCAGGCCGCTGGCCGCCAGTAGCGGCGCGCCGACGCCGGTCTGTTCCGCGCCCATCACCAGCACGCAGCGCGCCGGCAATTCGGTCTCGAACAGGTCGCGGCCGCCGCGCACCACGGTGGTGACCAGCACGAAGCCGGCCGATTGCAGCTGCGCGACGGCGTTCTCGTCGCGGCCCAGACGCACCATCGGCACATGTTCGGCGCCCCCTTCGGCCACCCGCGCGGCCGCGCCGGAAACGGCCAGCTGCGATTCCTTCGGCAACAGCACCGCCTGCGCGCCGAAATGCGCGGCCGAGCGCAGGATGGCGCCGAGGTTGTGCGGATTGCCGACGCCGTCCAGCCAGATCGCCAGCACCGGACCGGCCGGCAGGTCCATCAGCCAGGTGGACAGCGGGATTTCGGCGGCCGGGGTAAGCGCCAGGCACACGCCTTCGTGGTGCGCGCTGACGGTCAGCTTGTCCAGATCCTCGCCGTCGACCACGTTGTAGCCGATGCGGTGCTTGACGCAGAACGCCAACAGCTCCTGCAGTTTGGGGATGCGTGATTCCAGCAGCCAGAGTTTGCGGATGTCCTGCGGGCGCTCGCGGAACGCCGCCAGACAGGCGTTCAGGCCGTAGATGCGCAGTTCCTTGGGTTTGGCTTGGCGCGCCGCGGCCGGCTCGTCGCGGAGCAGCGGTTCGTCATGGCGGGAACGCGGCGGACGCGCGGCATCCTGTTCGAAGCGGCGCGGCGGCCTCGGCATGCGGGGACCCTCTTCGCCGCGCGGCGGTTGCGGTCGGCGCGCGGTGCCGGGTTTGGTGCGGGATGGGCCGCGATACAGCGGATGATCGTCGTTGGAATCGGACATGCCGCCGGCCCTCGTGATAGACAGGCCGGCATTGTATCAAACGGCGGACATGTGCCTCATGCGCCTTGGCCCGCTTCCCTGTCCGGCAAGGCGACGGCCTGCCGTTCGAGCTCGCGCGCGCGCTGCTCGGGCGAGCCGGTGTACGGCGCCAGCCAGCGGTACACCACCGGCACGATATACAGCGTCAGCGCGGTGGCGGCCAACACGCCGAACACCACCACGATGCCGATGGCCTGGCGCGAACCCGAGCCCGGACCGCTGCCGAGCATCAAGGGCAAGGCGCCGGCGGCGGTGGCGATCGAGGTCATCAGGATCGGACGCAGGCGCACCGCCGAGGCCTCGAGGATCGCCTCGCGCACGCCGAGGCCGGCGTCCCGGCGCTGGTTGGCGAACTCCACGATCAGGATGCCGTTCTTGGCCGCCAGGCCGATCAGCATGATGATGCCGACCTGGCTGAACAGGTTGAGGCTGCCGCCCATCAGCCACAGGCCGAGCAAGGCGCCGAACACCGCCATCGGCACGGTCAGCAGGATCACCAGCGGATGGATCAGGCTTTCGAACTGCGCCGCCAGCACCAGATACACCACCAACAGCGCCAGCGCGAAGGTGAACAGCACGGCTTGGCCGGACTTCAGGTATTCGCGCGACTGGCCTTTGTAATCGACCTGGACCGTGGACGGCAGCTCCTCGGCCGCGGTCTGCTGCAGCCAGGCGATGGCTTCGCCGAGGTTGGCCTCGGGCTTCAGGCCGGCGGAGACGGTGATGGCGCGCAGGCGGTTGAAGCGGTTGAAGCTGCCGGGCTCGGCCAGTTCGCGGACCTGCACCACCGAGGCCAACGGCACCAGGGCGCCGCTGGCGGTGCGCACGTTGATCGACAGCAGGTCGGACGGCGTGCGCCGGCCTTCGGCCGCGGCCTGCACGATCACGTCATACTCTTCGCCGCCCTGGATGTAGGTGCCGACCCGGCGCGAACCGAGCAGGCTCTCGAGGGTACGGCCGATTTCCTGATTGGACACGCCGAGCGCGGCGGCGCGCTCGCGGTTGATGTCCAGCCGCAGCTGCGGGCGGGTCTCCTTGTAATCGGAGTCCGGACCGGTCAGGTCGGGGTTCTCTTCCATGCGCTTGAGCAGGCGGTCGCGCCACTGCACCAATTCGTTGTAGTCCGAGCCCTGCAGCACCAGCTGCACCGGCTGTCCGCCGCCGCGCACCAGACCGGTCGGCTGCTGCGGACGGGCCTGTACGCCGGCGATGGCGGACAGGCGCTTGCGCGAATCCTCGACCACCGCGGAGGTGTCGATGCCGCGTTCGCCCCAGGGCTTGAGCAGCACGGTGGCGCGGCCGGTATGCATCTCCTCGCTCGGGCCGAAGCCGCCGGGCACGGTGGCGTTGATGCGGTCGATGGCGCCGTCTTCGGCCATCAGCGCCATCAGCTCGGCCTGCACCTGCTCCATCTGCTTCACGGTGTAATCGAAGCCGGCGCCTTCGGGGCCGTTGACCGAGACGAAGAACACACCGCGGTCCTCGGCCGGCGCCAGCTCCTTGGGCACCAGCACATACAGGCCGGCGCTGAGCGCCAGCACCGCCAGCATCGCGGACACGATCGCGGCGCGGCGCGACAGCAGCGACTCCAGGCTGTGCGCATAGCGGCGGCTGACCGAATCCAGGAACGCGTTGATGCGGGCCTCGAAGCCGTTGACGCGGCTCTTGTCGTGCGGCTTCAGGATCAGCGAGCACATCATCGGGGTCAGCGTCAGCGCGATCAGCGCCGAAATGGCGATGGCGCTGGCCATGGTCACCGCCAGCTCCCGGAACAGGCGGCCGTTGTTGCCTTCGATGAAGGCCATCGGCAGGAACACCGCGACCAGTACGGCGGTGGTCGCGATCACCGCGAACGCGACCTGGCGGGTGCCGCGGAAGGCGCCCAGCATCGGCGGCTCGCCGGCGTCGATCCGGCGCTGCGCGTTCTCCAGCACCACGATGGCGTCGTCGACCACCAGACCGATGCACAGCACCAGCGCCAGCAGGGTCAGCAGGTTGATCGAATAGCCGAACAGCCAGAGCGCGATGAATGCCGCCATCAGGCAGACCGGTACGGTCACCGCCGGGATCAGCGAGGCGCGCACGCTGCCGAGGAACAGCCAAATCACCAGCAGCACCAGCGCGATGGCCTCGAACAGGGTGCTGTAGACCTTCTCGACCGCGGCGTCGATGAACACCGTGGTGTCGAAGTTGATGCCCATGCTCATGCCGTCCGGCAGGCCGGGATTGATGCGATCGATCTCGGCGCGCACGTCGCGCGAGACCTGCAGCGAGTTGGCGGTCGAGGTCTTGACGATGCCGAGCGCCAGCTGCGGTTCGCCATTGCCGCGGAACCAGGCGCGGCGTTCGGCCGATTCGCGGGCGATGCGGGCGACGTCCGACAGCAGCACGGTCTGGCCGTCCGGCAGGGTCTTCAGCACTAGCTTGCCGAAGGCCTCGGGCGAATCGAAGCTGCGGTTGACCCGCAGCAGGAAATCGCGGTCCTTCGACTCCAGGCGGCCGGCCGGCAACTCGAGGTTCTCGCGGCGCAGCGCGTTCTCGACGTCGCCGACGGTCAAACCGCGGGCGGTCAGCGCGTCGTCGTCGAGCCAGATGCGCATGGCGTAGCGCTGGCCGCCGTTCAAGCGGACCTGGGCCACGCCGGGGATGCTGGAGAAACGGTCGACGATGTAGCGGTCGGCGTAGTCGGTGAGCGCGAGCGCGTCGGCGCCCTTCTGCACCACGCGCACCCAGATGATCACTTCGGCGTCGGCCTCGACCTTCGCCACCTGCGGCGGATCGGCCTCTTCCGGCAAGCGGTCGGCGACGCGGCTGACCGCATCGCGCACGTCGTTGGCGGCCGACTCGATGTCGCGCTCGAGGGTGAACTCCAGGTTGACCGAGGCGCGGCCGTTGCGCGAGGAACTGGTGACCAGGTCGACGCCCTCGATGCCGGCCACGGCGTCCTCGATCACCTGGGTCACCCGCGTCTCGACCACGCCGGCGGCGGCGCCGGGATAGCTGACATCGATCGACACCACCGGCGGATCGATGTTGGGCAGTTCGCGCAGAGGCAGGCGGGTGAAGGCGATCAGCCCGACGGTGACCAGCATCAGGCTGATCACCGCGGCGAACACCGGCCGCTTGATGGAGACGTCGGACAGGATCATGGCGCGGCTTTCGCGGCGGCCGGAACGACGGCGATCTTCTGGCCGTCACGCAACTTGGAGGTGCCGTCCAGCACCACCCGCTCACCGGCCTTCAGGCCCGTCAGCACCAGTGCCTTGCCGTCGCGGCGGCCGCCGACGGTGACGTCGCGGCTGACGGCGGTGCCGTCGGCGGCGGCCAGATACACGAAGGTGCGGTTGCCGATCTGCTGCAAGGCCAGTTCCGGCACCACCAGGGCCTCGGTGGCCTCACGCTGCAGCGATACCCGCATCAGCATGCCGGGCCGCACTAGGCCTTCCGAATCGGCGATTTCGGCGCGCGCCATCACGGCGCGGGTGTCGATGTCGACGCGTGAATCGATGCCGGCCAGGCGCGCGCGGAACGTGCGCTGCGGATAAGCGTCGGCGGCGAGTTCCAGCGTCATGCCGGTTTTGAGTTCGGCGATGCGGTTTTCCGGCACGGGGAAGTCGACCCACATCCGCTCCAGATCATCCAGATTGACCATCGCGGCGCCGGCGTTGACGAATTGGCCCTCGCTGACCAGGCGCAGGCCGAGCATGCCGCTGAACGGCGCACGGATGACGCGCTCGTCAAGGCGAACCTGCGCGGCCTGCACGCGGGCGGCCGCGGCGTTGCGGCCGGCCACCGCGGTATCCAGCTGGCTGCGCGCCACCAGCTGCCGGCTCTGCAGGTCGCGCAGGCGGGCCACTTGGGCGTCCAGATCGACCAGGCTGGCACGGGCTTCGGCCAGTTCGGCCCTGACCGTGCCGGCATCGAGCTCGACCAGCACCTGGCCCTTGGCCACGCGCTGCCCGCTCTCGAAGCGTACGGCGGCGATGCGTTCGGACTGCTTGGCGGCGATCACCACTGAATTGCGGGCCTTCACCGTGCCGACGGCCTCGATACGGTCCCGCCAAGGCTCCGGCGCGAGGGTTACGACGGTGACCGTGGCCGGCGGGCCGGCGTCCTTCTTGCGGCCGGCATCGTCTCCGCCGCAGGCGGTCAACAGCAACAACATGGCAATCGGGGCGAGGCGCATGGCATGTCCTTTCAAAGCAAGACCTCGATTATAAACGGGGCTTGTGTACGGGCGGTTAAGGCCGGGTAAAGAAAAACGCCGGCAAGCCGGCGTTTTTCGGAGCGGAACACTGGACGAAGCTTATTTCCACTCGCCGATCGCGGCCAGACCGTTGTCCTTGGCGCGGGCATACACCATCTTCTGCGCTTCGGCGACGTTGTTGACGATGTCCTTGGCCCAGATCTTGAGGGCCGCCGACTGCATGGCGCGGCCGTAGCTGAAGCTCAGCGGCCAGGGGTTGTTCTCGAAGGTGTTCATCTCGTTCAGGTGCTCGGTGGCCAGTTCGTCGGATTGGCCGCCGGACAGGAACACGATGCCCGGCAGGTTGGCCGGCACGGTGGCCTTCAGGCAATGCACGGTCTGGGCCGCCACCTCCTCGACGTCGGCCTGCTCTTCGCAGTCCTTGCCCGAGAGCACCATGCTGGCCTTCAGGATCACGCCTTCGATCAGCACGTTCTGTTCGAACAGCTGCTGGAACAGCTCGCGCAGGGTCGCTTCGGTCACGTCATAGCAGGTGTCGATGTCGTGGTCGCCGTCCATGATGATTTCCGGCTCGACCATCGGCACGATGCCGGCTTCCTGGCACAGCGCGGCGTAACGGGCCAGCGCGTGCATGTTGGCGTCGATGCAGGTCTTGGACGGCATGTCCTCGCCGATGTTGATGACCGCGCGCCATTTGGCGAACTTGGCGCCAAGCGCGGCATATTCCTTCAGGCGCTCGCGCAGGCCGTCCAGGCCTTCGGTGACCACTTCGCCCGGGAAACCGGCCAGCGGCACGGTGCCCTTGTCGACCTTGATGCCCGGCAGGATGCCGTTTTCCATCATCAGCTGGGTGAACGGCTTGCCGTCCTTGGTCTTCTGGCGCAGGGTCTCGTCGAACAGGATGGCGCCGGAGATGTAGTCGCCCAGACCCGGGGTGGTCAGCAGCATCTCGCGGTAGGCGCGGCGGTTCTCCTCGGTGCACTCCACGCCGACGCCGTCGAAGCGCTTCTTGATGGTGGCGTTGGATTCGTCGATGGCGATGATGCCTTTGCCGCGGGCCACCATGGCCAGGGCGATTTCGGGGAGTTGGTCGATGCTCATGGGGACGGTCCTGGTCGGTTGAGGGTGGCGGTATTATACCCGATAGCCCGTGCCCGGCCGCCTACAGCTCGCCCAACCCTTCGGTGTTGCCGCCCTCGCCCACCGCCAGCAGACGCAGGGTGTTGGTGGCGCCGTGCTGCTCCATGTGGTCGCCGCTGGTGATCAGCACGCGGTCGCCGGCTGCCAGGAAGCCCTGCTCGTACAGCTGCTTGATGGCCTTGCGCGCGGCCACGCGCATCGACTGGCCGGCGCTGTCGAAATCGACCGGCACCACGTCGCGCATCAGCGCCATGCGCCGGCGCGCGTAGCCGAAGCGCGACAGGCCGAAGAGCGGCACGTTGGCGCGGTAGCGCGACAGGTAGCGGGCGGTGCCGCCGGACTCGGTCAGCGCGATGATGCCGCGTAGCTGGGTATGCTCGGCGATGAACATCGCCGACATGGCGATGGCCTGGTCGACGCGCTCCAGGTCGCGCGGCGCGGCCTCGAAATCGGTATCGTGCTTGAACTGGCGCTCGGCGCCCAGGCAGATGCGCACCATGGCCTCGACCGCCTTGACTGGGTAGGCGCCGGATGCGGTTTCGGCCGAGAGCATGACCGCGTCGGTGCCGTCGATCACCGAGTTGGCCACGTCCAGCACCTCGGCGCGGGTCGGAATCGGGTTGTCGACCATCGACTGCAGCATCTGGGTCGCGGTGATCACCACCTTGTTGCATTCCAGCGCGGTGCGGATGATGCGCTTCTGCAGGCCCGGCAGTTCGGCGTCGCCGATCTCCACGCCGAGGTCGCCGCGCGCCACCATCACCACGTCGCTGGCCTGGGTGATTTCCACCAGACGCTCGATGGCCTCGGCGCGCTCGATCTTGGCCACGATGTGCGCGTAGGAGCCGTGGCTGCGCGCGATGGCGCGCGCCAGCTCGATGTCGGCGGCGCTGCGGCAGAACGAGACGGCGAGGAAGTCGACGTCCAGCTGCGCGGCGATGGCGATGTGCGCCTTGTCCTGTTCGGACAGCGCGTCCAGCGACAGGCCGCCGCCGAGGCGGTTCAGGCCCTTGCGGTTGGACAGCGCGCCGCCGGCCTGCACGTCGGTGACGATGGTGTCGCCCTCGATGGCCTTGACCGTCAGCGCGACCAAGCCGTCGTCGAGCAGCAGGGTGTCGCCCGGCCGGACGTCATTCACCAGGCCCAGATAGCTGACCCCGACCTGCGTTTCATCGCCCGGCGGCGCATCGGCGCGGCAGATCAGGCGGAATTCGCCGCCGGTGGCGAGCTGCACCTTGCCGGCGGCGAACTTCTCGATGCGGATCTTCGGACCCTGCAGGTCGGCCAGAATGCCGATTTCGCGGCCCAGATCGGCGGCGATCCCGCGCACGCGCGCCACGCGCTCGGCATGCTGCTCGGGCGTGCCGTGCGAGAAATTCAGCCGCACCACGTCGACACCGGCCTCGATGAGCTGCGCCAGCACGCCGGGGGCGTCGGTGGCGGGACCGAGGGTGGCGAGGATCTTGGTGCGGCGGAAATTCGTACTCATTGTGCGTATACTCGGTTTTGATTTTTCATTCGGATGCGCTGGAAATCATGCCCAACCATTCATCGGCACAGCATATCAGGGACAGGCTTTCGGCACTACCGGAGTTCCCGGTGCTGGAAAGCGACCGCATACGGTTGCGCGGACTGCGCGAAGACGACGTCGCCGGCCTGTACCGGCTGTTCTCGGACCCGCGGGTGATGCGCTATTGGAGCCGCGGTCCGATGACGGAACATGCCGAAGCGGTCGACTACGCGAAGAGCATCCTCGACGGCTTCGCGCAGCGCACGGCCTTGACTTGGATCGTCGCCGACCCGGCGACCGACGCGATGCTCGGCACCTGCACCCTGTACGAAATCAATCCGGCGCATGCCCGCGCGGGACTCGGCTACGCCCTGATGCCGGACTGCTGGGGCAAAGGCCTGGCGGGCGAAGCGGCCACACTGGCGATCAGCTACGGGTTTCTCGAACTCGGCCTGCACCGCATCGAAGCCGATACCGAGCCGAACAACCTGCGCTCGAACGCGGTGCTCGATAAACTGGGATTCCGGCGCGAAGGACTTCTGCGGCAACGCTTCCACCATCCGGACGGAATCCAGGACTCCCTGGTGTTCGGCCTGCTGCAGCCGGAATGGCTGGCCTATCTGAACACCCGAGGCTACCGATTCGGCGCCGATTAAGCGCCTCGCGCCGCCAGGGCCGCGACCGCCGGCAGCTCCTTGCCTTCCAGGAACTCGAGGAACGCGCCGCCACCGGTGGAGATGTAGCCGACCTCGGCTTCGATGCCGAACTTGTCGACCGCCGCCAGGGTATCGCCGCCGCCGGCGATGGAGAACGCCTTGGAGCGCGCGATGGCCTTGGCCAGCGCCTCGGTGCCCTTGGCGAAGGCGTCGAATTCGAACACGCCGACCGGACCGTTCCAGACCACGGTGCCGGCCTGCTCGATCATCGCCGCGTAGCGCGCGGCGGTCTCCGGGCCGATGTCGAGGATCAAATCGTCTTCGGCCACCTCGGCGGCGGCTTTCACCGTCGCTTCGGCGTCGGCGGCGAAGGCTTTCGCCACCACCACGTCGGACGGCACCGGGATATCGGCGCCGCGGGCTTTGGCGTCGGCCAGGATGGCCTTGGCGGTGTCGATCAGATCGGGCTCGTACAGGGACTTGCCGACCGGCAGGCCGACCGCGGCCATGAAGGTGTTGGCGATGCCGCCGCCGACGATCAGCTGGTCGACCCGGCCGACCAGGTTCGACAGCAGTTCGAGCTTGGTGGAGACTTTGGAGCCGGCCACGATCGCGGTCAAAGGGCGTTGCGGCGCTTCCAGCGCCTTGGCCAACGCGTCCAGCTCGGCCATCAGCAGCGGACCGCCGCAGGCCAGCTTGGCGGCACGGATGGCGCCGTGGGTGCTGGCTTGGGCGCGATGCGCGGTGCCGAAGGCGTCCATCACGTACACGTCGCACAAATCGGCCATGCGGCGCGAGAGGGCCTCGTCGTCCGCGGCCTCGCCGACGTTCATCCGGCAGTTCTCCAGCAGCACCAGCTCACCCGGCCGCACTTCGACGCCGTCCAGCCAGTCGCGCTTCAGCGGCACCGGCACGCCCAGCAACTCGGATAGCCGCGCGGCCACCGGCGCCAGCGAATCGGTCTCGCTCCAGACGCCTTCCTTCGGCCGGCCCAGGTGCGAGGTGACCATCACCGCCGCGCCCTTCTCCAGCGCCAGGCGCAGGGTCGGCAGGGCCGCCTTGATGCGCTGTTCGGAGGTGATGCGGCCGTCCTTGACCGGCACGTTGAGATCCTCGCGGATCAGGACGCGCTTGCCGCGCAGATCGAGATCGGACATCCGGATGACGGCCATGGCGTGACTCCTGTCGGTAAATGCGGCTATTGTCGCGTTTCCGGCCGGTTTTCTCAATCGTTTGACTTGAATCAAGGCCGCCCCGGGCGGGGCCGTTTAGGATTTCCCCCATGAGCCTGAGCACCGTCTTCGATCCCGAGCTGATCCGCCGTTACGACGGCGTCGGTCCGCGCTACACCTCGTACCCGACGGCGCCGCACTTCAACAGCCGTTTCGGCGCGCCGGAACTGGTCAAGGCCATCAAGGAGAGCAACGAAGACCCGATTCCGCGCTCGCTGTCGCTGTACGCGCACATCCCGTTCTGCTTCAGCCCCTGCTTCTACTGCGGCTGCAACCGCATCATCACCCGCGACGCCGACAAGAAGCAGGCCTATCTGGAGACCCTGCTCAAGGAGATCCGCCTGCTGGCGCCGCTGTTCGACCGCGACCGCGAGGTGGTGCAGCTGCACCTGGGCGGCGGCACGCCGAACTCGCTGACCGGCGCCCAGCTGTCCGAGCTGATGGCCGAGTTCCGCCGCAACTTCCACTTCGCAACGGAGCGCGAGCGCGACTTCTCGATCGAAATCGACCCGCGCACGGTCGACGCCGCCGACATCGGCACCCTGCGCGAGATCGGCTTCAACCGCGTCAGCCTAGGCATCCAGGACTTCGATCCGCAGGTGCAGCAGGCCATCAACCGGCTGCAGGACACCGGCCGCATCCGCACCATCCTCGACGCCTGCCGGCAGCACGGCTTCCAGTCGGTCAACTTCGACCTGATCTACGGCCTGCCGATGCAGAACACCGAAACCTTCGCCGCGACCCTGGACACCGTGGCGCGTATGCGCCCGGACCGCATCGCGCTGTACAGCTACGCGCACATGCCCGAGCTGTTCAAGGCCCAGAACAAGATCAATGTGGTCACCCTGCCTGACCCCGAACGCAAGCTGGCGCTGTTCCAGCTGGCGGTGGAGCGCTTGATCGGCGAGGGCTACGTCTACATCGGCATGGACCACTTCGCCCTGCCCGGCGACGAGCTCAGTCGCGCCCAGGACAGCGGCGACCTGCACCGCAACTTCATGGGCTACACCACCCGCAAACAGACCGATCTGGTCGGCTTCGGCGTCAGCGCCATCAGCCAGATCGCCGACTGCTACGCCCAGAACGCCAAGGACCTGCCGAGCTGGACGGCGCATGTCGAATCCGGGCGGCCGGCGACGGTGAAGGGCCTGTGCACCCACGCCGATGACCGCATCCGGGCCGAAGTGATCCAGGCCATCATGTGCCAGGGGCGTGTCGATTTCGCCGAATTCGAGCAGCGCTTCGGCATCGTGTTCCGCGAGTACTTCGCCGCCGAGCTGGCCGGCCTGCCGGCCTTGGCCGAGGATGGCCTGCTGGTGCTTGATGGCGGCAGCATGCAGGTGTTGCCGCGCGGCCGCTTGCTGCTGCGGGTGATTGCCGCCCGCTTCGATGCCTACCTGCCGAAGAAGCCGGTGCAGCAGATTCCCCTGTCGAAGGTGCTGTAATTCGCTAAAGCAGGGGCGGCTGTGCGAAAATGGCGCGTTTTCCGCGCGAACCCGCCCGCATGCCGCCCATTCCCGCCGCCCCGATATCCGATGCCGTCGCCGCGCTCAAGGCCGGACGGCTGGTCGCGATTCCGACCGAAACCGTGTACGGGCTGGCGGCCGACGCCCGCAACCCGGACGCCGTGCGCGCGGTGTTCGCGCTGAAAGGCCGCCCGGCGGACCACCCGCTGATCGTGCACATCGGCGGCGCCGAACGGATCGACGATTGGGCGATCGAGGTTCCGCAGGCCGCGCGCGACCTGGCGGCGCGCTTCTGGCCCGGGCCATTGACCCTGATCCTGAAAAAGCGCGCGGACGTGCCGGATGCGGTGACCGGCGGCCAGGATACCGTCGGCCTGCGTTGCCCGGACAATGCCCTGACGTTGGCGCTGTTGCGCGAATTCGGCGGCGGCTTGGCGGCGCCCTCGGCCAACCGTTTCGGCCGCATCTCGCCGACCGATGCGGCGCACGTGCGCGAGGAGTTCGGCGACGCCACGCCCTTGGTGCTCGACGGCGGCCCCTGCCAGGTCGGTATCGAAAGCACCATCGTCGACCTGAGCCGGAGCCCGCCGCGCATCCTGCGCCATGGCCGCATAGGCCGCGAACAGCTGCTGCCGTTCCTGCCCGACCTGCAATCCGGTACGGACGCCGGCAGCCCGCGCGTCTCCGGCAATCTGGAGTCGCATTACGCGCCGCGCACGCCGATGCGGTTGGCGGACCGGGCCGGCATCGAGGCCACGGCCGGAACCGGCGCGGTGTTGCTGGTTTTGGGCGCCTTGCCAGCCGGCGGACGCGGCCTTGCCTTGCCGGAAGATCCGCAGGCCTACGCCCACGGCCTGTATGCCGCGCTGCGCGCTTTGGACGCGATGGCGGCGCCGGCGATCGTCGTCGAACGGCCGCCGCAAGGCGCGGATTGGCTGGCGATCAACGACCGTCTGCGCCGTGCCGTGACCGGCTCCACCCTTCCACGGACTGACCGATGCTGATTTCCGAAAGCAAGCGCTTCATCTTCGTGCATGTGCAGAAGACCGCCGGCAGCAGCCTGCGCGATTTACTGAGCCCGCACGCACTGAAACCCGATCACGGCCGGTTGAGCCGCGTGCTGTCCGACCTAGGCCTGCAGCGCGACTGGCGCCGGCGCTTCTTCCGCACGCACGCCAATCTGCGCACGGCCGAGGCCCGGTTGCCGCCGGAAATCTACCGGGACTTCCGCAAAATCGGCTTCGTGCGCAACCCGTGGGAGCGCCTGCTGTCCTGGTACGGCTATGTGCAGAACACGCCCGGCCATGCCGACTGCCGCGCCGGCGAGCCGTTCGAGGATTTCGCGCGCCGCTTCATCGCCAAACCCCGGCGCTCGCAGTGGTGGATGATCCGCGACGCGTCCGGCGCCATGGGCCTGGATTTCGTCGGACGCTTCGAGAAACTGCAGGACGATACCGCCGCGATGTGCCGCCTGCTCGACATCCCGCTGACGGCGATCCCGCACCACAAGCGCCTGATCACCAAGGACTACCGCAGCGCCTACAGCGACCGGTTGGCCGAGCAGGTCGGCAGGGCCTGGCAGGTCGATATCGACTACTTCGGCTACCGTTTCTGAAGCCCATGAAAAAGCCCGCCGGAAGCGGGCTTTTTCATGGCATGCCGGGAACGGATCACTTGGCGTTCATCAGCGCCACGGTCATGTCGAGCATGCGGTTCGAGAAGCCCCACTCGTTGTCGTACCAGGAGCAGACCTTCACCAGCGTGCCGCCCATGACCTGGGTCAGGGTGCTGTCGTACACCGAGCTGTGCGGGTTGTGGTTGAAGTCGATCGACACCAGCGGCTTGCTGTTGTAGCCAAGTACGCCTTTCAGCGGGCCTTCGGAGGCGGCTTTCAGCACCGCGTCGATCTCTTCCTTGCTGGTCTCGCGGGCGGCCACGAACGACAGGTCGACGACCGAGACGTTGATGGTCGGCACGCGCATCGAGAAGCCGGTCAGCTTGCCGTTCAGTTCCGGCAGCACCAGGCCGACCGCGGCGGCGGCGCCGGTCTTGGTCGGGATCTGGCTCATGGTGGCGCTGCGGGCGCGGCGCAGGTCGGAGTGGTAGACGTCGGTCAGCACCTGGTCGTTGGTGTAGGCGTGGATGGTGGTCATCAGGCCGTGCACGATGCCGATCTTCTCGTGCAGCGCCATGGCCAGCGGCGCCAGGCAGTTGGTGGTGCAGGACGCGTTGGAGATGACGGTGTGCTCGGCCTTCAGCAGGTGGTGGTTGACGCCGTACACGAAGGTGCCGTCCACGTCCTTGTCGCCCGGGGCCGAGATGATCACCTTCTTGGCGCCGCCGGCAAGGTGCGCCGAGGCCTTGGCCTTGGAGGCGAACAGGCCGGTGCACTCAAGCACCACGTCGACGTCGTGGCTGCCCCACGGGATGTCGGCCGGATTGCGCACCGAGTAGACCTTGATGCGGTCGCCGTTGACGATCAGGTCGCCGCCGTCGGCGGTGACGGTGCCCGGGAACTTGCCATGCGCGGTGTCGTACTGGGTCAGGTGCGCGTTGGTCTCGGCATCGCCCAGGTCGTTGATGGCGACCACCTGGATTTCGTCGGTGCGGCCGGATTCGTAGAGCGCACGGAGCACATTGCGGCCGATGCGGCCATAGCCATTGATGGCGACTTTGATGGTCATACTGACTCCCGGTGGTCGGTTAAAACGCCATTTTACCAAATCGCCCGGGGTTCCGGGCCGAAGCCGGCCGCTTTCGCGTAACATGGCCGAAACCCTTGACGCCGCGTTCATGGATCCGCACACGTTCGCCCTCGCCGCCCTGTTCTTCGCCGTGGCGGTGCTGTATTCCTCGGTCGGCCACGCCGGCGCCAGCGGCTATCTGGCGGCCATGGCCCTGCTCGGCTTCGCGCCGGAGCAGATGCGGCCGACCGCGTTGACGCTCAACATCCTGGTCGGCGGCATCGGATTGCTGCGCTTCCACCGGGCCGGACTGGTGCCTTGGCGCAAGGTCCTGCCGTTCGT
Organism: Arenimonas sp.; assembly: GCA_041913425.1. Classification (GTDB taxonomy): domain Bacteria; phylum Pseudomonadota; class Gammaproteobacteria; order Xanthomonadales; family Xanthomonadaceae; genus Arenimonas. The sequence goes on from JAYSFF010000018.1 coordinate 30,558, forward strand.
CAGCGCCTCGGTGCCGATGGCCTATCTGGCGGCGCAATGGCAGGTGCCAAAAGAGACCTACGGCATGCTGTTGGGCGGCCTGCTGACCGCGGCGGCCCTGGCCGCTTGGCGCAGCGGCGAGCGTCTTGCCGAAAACGGCGAGGCACCGGTCAGCCGATCGATACCCTGGCCGGCCGCATTGCTGGCTGGCGCCCTGATCGGCGGGCTGTCCGGCATCACCGGCACCGGCGGCGCGATTTTCCTGACCCCGCTGCTGCTGGCCATGGCGTGGGCGCATACGCGCGAAGCATCGGGGCTGTCGGTGGCCTTCGTCTGGCTGAATTCGCTGGCGGCGGTGTCCGGGCTGCTGCGTAGCAACCAGTCGTTTCCGGATGCCTTGCCGCTTTGGTTGGCCGCAGCGGCCTTGGGCGCCGTGCTCGGCACCCAGCTCGGCATCCATCGCTGGCCGGTGCACCGCTTGCGCAAGAGCCTGGCCGTGGTGCTGCTGATCGCCGCCGGGAAATTATTGTTCGCGTAGGGGCGAACCATGCGTTCGCCCCTGGGGAATCACGCCTGCTTGTTCACTGCAGCCACCACCGCATCCACGCTGATGCCGAAATGCGCGTACAGCTGCTCGGCCGGTGCCGAGGCGCCGAAGGAATCCATGCCGATCACGGCGCCGTCGAGGCCGACGTATTTGAACCAGAAGTCGCGGGTGCCGGCTTCCACCGCCACGCGCCGGCGGCAGGCCGGCGGCAGCACCGCGTCGCGGTAGGCGGCGTCCTGACGGTCGAACACGGTCGTGCTCGGCATCGACACCACGCGCGCCGACACGCCGTGTTCCGCCAAACGCTTGGCGGCCTGTACGGCCAGTTCCACTTCCGAGCCGGTGGCGATCAATACGGCATCACAGACGCCCGGTTTGGCTTCGAACAGCACATAGCCGCCGCGCGCGATGTCGGCGAGCTGCTGCGGACTACGCGGCTGGTGCGCCAGGTTCTGCCGGCTGAACACCAGACAGCTCGGGCCGCCGCGGCGTTTCAGCGCCTCGGACCAGGCCACCGCCGATTCGACCGCGTCGCACGGACGCCAGACGTCGTTGTTCGGGATGTAGCGCAGCGAGGCCAGATGCTCGACCGGTTGGTGGGTCGGGCCGTCTTCGCCGAGCCCGATGGAATCGTGGGTGAACACGTGGATGGCATTGGCCGGAATCAGCGCCGACATGCGCAGGGCGTTGCGCGAATAATCCGAGAACACCAGGAAGGTCGCGTCGTACGGCAGGAAGCCGCCGTGCAGGGCCAGGCCGTTGGCGATCGCGCTCATGCCGAATTCGCGCACGCCGTAGTGGATGTAGTTGGCGTCGGCCTCCGCGCCGGTGACCGACTTCGAGCCCTTCCACAGGGTCAGGTTGGAGTGCGCCAGGTCGGCCGAACCGCCGATCAGTTCCGGCAGATGCGGCGCGAAGGCTTCGATGGCCATCTGCGAGGCCTTGCGCGAGGCGACCACCGGCCCTTCGGCCTGCAGTTTCGCGATGTAGGCTTCGGCGACGGCATCGAAATCCGCCGGCAGGCGGCCTTTGCTGCGGCGCACCAATTCATCGGCCTGCTGCGGATACAGCGCGGCATAGCGGTCGAACAGCCGGTTCCAGGCGTCCTCGCGCACGGTGCCGGTGTTGTTGGCGCGCCAGCCGTCGTACACGGCGGCCGGAATCTCGAACGGCGCGTGCGGCCAATTCAGGCGCTCGCGGGTCAAGGCGACCTCGTCCTTGCCCAGCGGCGCGCCATGCACGCTTTCCTTGCCCTGCTTGTTGGGCGAGCCGAAACCGATGGTGGTGCGGCAGCAGATCAGGGTCGGCCGGGCGGTTTCGGCCTTGGCGGTGCGGATGGCCTGGTCGATCTCGACCGGATCATGGCCGTTGACGTGGCGGATCACCTGCCAGCCATAGGCTTCGAAGCGCGCGGCGGTGTCGTCGGTGAACCAGCCGTCGGTGTTGCCGTCGATAGAGATGCGGTTGTCGTCCCAGAAGCAGACCAGCTTGCCCAGGCCCCAGGTGCCGGCCAGCGAAGCCGCTTCGTGCGAGACGCCTTCCATCAGGCAGCCGTCGCCCAGGAACACCCAGGTCATGTGGTCGACGATGTCGAATTCGGGGCGGTTGAAGCGCTGCGCCAGCAGCTTTTCGGCCAGCGCCATGCCGACCGCGTTGGCCAGGCCCTGGCCGAGCGGACCGGTGGTGGTCTCCACGCCCGGAGTTTCGGCGGCCTCCGGATGACCGGCGGTGCGCGAATGCAGCTGGCGGAAGCGCTTCAGCTCCTCGATCGGCAGCTCGTAGCCGGACAGGTGCAGCAGCGCGTAATGCAGCATCGAGCCGTGGCCGTTGGACAGCACGAAACGGTCGCGGTTGAACCAGCGCGGATTGCCCGGATTGTGCTTGTGGTGGTCGTTCCAGAGCACTTCGGCGATGTCGGCCATGCCCATCGGCATGCCGGGGTGTCCGGACTTGGCGGCTTCCACGGCGTCGATGGCGAGGAAACGGATGGCGTTGGCCAATTCGGTGCGGGAAGCGCTCATGGACACGGTCTCGGGCGGCGGGAAAGCGCTATTTTACCCGAAAGCCCATGCACCCCGGCAGAAACGGGAAAAGGCCGCTCGCGCGGCCTTTTCCCGGTCTTGCGGAGACGGCGATCAGTTGCGGTCGGCGCGCTCGATCATCGGCACCACCGGCGCGCTCGGCACATAGGCCGGGGCCACGGTGCGCG
>JAYSFF010000019.1:0-32931 GCA_041913425.1 Arenimonas sp.
CCTGAGCTTCCCAAGCTCAAGACGTGGGTTCGATTCCCATCACCCGCTCCATTTCGCCGTTGTGGTTGCGGATGGTCTGTTCCAGCCGAACCGTGCTCTCTGACATGCCGGCCTTGAGCTCGTCGTCGGTCAGCGATTCCAGTTCTCCAAGCACTGCCTGGCAGTCGGCCGCGGAGCGCGTCCGGAAATCCTCCGCCGCCAGCGCCGACTGCATGGCCTGGAAGGCGCCGAATGCCGGCGGCAGCGGTATGGCCAGCGCCGGTTGTTCCGGCGCCATCGCGTCCAGGATGCCGCCTATGCGCGCGCCGAAGCCGGCCAATGCGGCGGCGAACGCCGCATCCTGTTCCGGGTACGCTTTGCCGCAGGCAGCCAATTCCGCGCGCGGATACTGCAGGGCGATGTCCCGCACCAGATCGCGCAGGGTCGCGCCGGGGGCGGTACCGGTTGGCGTAGCGGCAGTCAGTAGCAGGGCAAGCGCGGCGGTTTTCATGGAGAGCCTATGCAAGATTGCGATTCGTGCAGGCTAGCACGGGATGCGCCCATGCCGCGTCAAATCAAGCTAGCCGGCACCGGCCGCGCAGCGCGGGCACAGGCAGGCTTTGCCCATCGCCACCGGCGGCACGCGGACCAGCGCTTCCGTGCTGATTTCCGCCGTGCGGCACCAGCAATCGACTTCAAAACTGCCGCTCTCGGCCGGTGCGCACTGATTGGCGCCGCCGCACAGTGGGCAGGTCACGTTCGGCAGCGGCCTCGGCGAGTCGGTCACGCCTGACGGCCGTGGCGTTCGAGCCGGTTCTGGAATTCCGCCACCAACGCGCCGAAATCGGTTTTCAGCGCATGCGCGCTGATGACGATCGGGCTGCCGCACATGCGGGTGTTGGCGCGGCCGAGCATGCGCTTCAGCGCGCCGGCGCGGGCGAGGTATTTCTCCGGGTCGCGCACGCCCACCACCAGCATCCGTTGGCGGTTGAACTCCATCACGCCCACGCCGGTCACCTCCGCCCAGGGCACGAAGCCGGCGGCGGTGGCGCTGGCGTTGTCGGTGAAGCCGTCCGGCCCGAACACCAGCCCCGGCCGGTCGTCGCGCAGCTTGACCAGACCGAACACGGCGGTGGCCGAGAACGCCAGCGCGCAGGCGATGCCCAAGCCGTGCATCACCGCCGGATTGTTGTAGCGGCGTTGGCTGGCGATGGTCGCGGCGTCGAGTTGCGCCAGCCAGACGCCCAGCGCCACGAACAGCACGGAGCCGGCGACCAGCAAGGCCAGTTTGGTCTTGCCGAGCGGAATGGTTTTTTCGGAAGCGGACATGGGTACTCCGGGTCATTGGCCGCGCCGCGATGCGGCGATAGCGCCATGGTAGGACGAAATCCGCTATCGATGGAAGCGTGGAGCCGGATCAGCCGGCCGGTCCGGTCAGTTCACGCTTGGCGCCGGTGAAGGCGTCGAAGATCCGGCGGTGCGCGGCATACGACCACGCGTCGTCGCGTTCGTAGTAGCCGGCTACCCAAGCCTGCAGGTTTTCCAGCATGCCGTCCTGTTCTTCTTTGGATGCGTACTTGTGAGGTTCCCATGGCCGTTGCCGGTTGTGCGCCAGGCAGGTTTCCAGTCCGGGGTTGAGGAACACCAGTTCGGTGCAGCGGCTGCTGGCCGCTTCCACCAGTTCGCCGTAGCAGCCTTCGATCACCCAGCGCTCGTTGGCATCCATGAACGCGCGCAGCGAAGCCAGCACGTCCTCGGGCGCGCGCGGCACGGCGATCTGGCCCGGCTCCCAGACGATGGCGTCCAGATCCAGATGGGCGAGGGCGTGCGCCTGCGCCAGGCGTTGCGCCAAGGTGCTTTTACCGGAGCCGGAGTTGCCGAAGAGGAGGGTGCGCATGAAATGTCGTGCTTGGTTCTCGCTGATATTGCTCGGTTGCCGTTACGTTCCGTTGCCAGCAATCCCTTTCTGTAAAGCATTCATGCTGTCGGTGCAGATGGCGAGTTGCGAGGCTTCCGGCTTCGCCAGAAGCTTTTGCTTGAAATCGGCGGCCATGTTGGCGTGGTATTGGTCGAAGTCCCGGTCTTTGGGGGAGCCAGCTTTGGCGAAATCCCGGCCACGTGAGATTTCCGTTTGGTGCGCTTCCAGCCATCTGGCGGCCACATCGGCATAATCGCCTTGGGCGGCCAACAGCGGCATGCAGACTTCGGTGGTGACGGGCAGGCTGATGCTGCGCAGGAAGGTCATCCAATCGTTCAGTTCGGCATCAGTGGGTTTTTCCGGCGAAGCCTGTACAGCGAAAGACGAGGCCAGCAGAAGCGGGAGGATGTGCGTGCGCATCGGGTTTCCTGATTTGATGATTATTCGCCAATATGGCGACGGCCCCATTCAAGCTGAAGGCCTTGCGTCCGTCAACAGGAATTATTCTGGAATGCCCAATGCCAACTCCGCCGCTTCCAGCTTGTCGAGGATGGCGAGCAGTTGGCTTTGTTCGGCCGGTTCCAGTGCCGACAGGATCCTGCGTTCCAGGGCCAGCGCCAGCGGCACCACCTGGTCGAACACGGCGTAGCCCTTGGCGCTGAGCTTCAGGCTGGACCGCCGGCGGTCGCCGGCATCAACCCGGCGCAGCAGGAATTTCTTGTCCAGCAGGGCGGACACCGCGCGGCTGACCGCGACCTTGTCCATGGCCGTGCGTTCCACCAGCCGGTTGGCGCTGACGCCCGGTTCGTGGCCCAGCACCGCCATCACCCGCCATTCGGTCACCGACAGCCCGAAACGCGCCGAGTACAGGGCCGAAATGTCCTGGCTGATGCGGTTGGAAAGCACCGACAGGCGGTAGGGCAAAAAGCGCTGCAGGCGCAGTTCGGCGTGCGGATTGGCGGAGTGGGGCATGATGCTTGCAAATGGTTTCAACTGAAACTACTATGGGCGCTTTCCGCAATGCTGTAAAGGAGCCATCCATGAACGCCGCCCTCAACACCGGCATGACCGTGCAGACCTTCGAGAACCCGATGGGCATCAACGGCTTCGAGTTCGTCGAATTCGCCGCCCCGGCCGGCCGCGCCGGCGAGCTGGCCGACTACTTCCGCCGCATGGGCTTCACGCCGGTGCTCAAGCACAAGAGCCGCGACATCACCGTGTTCCGCCAGGGCGGCGTCAACTTCCTGCTGAACGCCGATCCGGACTCCTTCGCCGCCGACTTCGCGGCTCAACACGGCCCCTGCGCCTGCGGTTTCGCCATCCGCTTCACCAAGCCGGTGCAGGAAGTGCAGCGTGCCGCCATCGCCCAGGGCGGCAAGGCCGTGAATCATAAGGAAGCCAGCAAGGCGGTGCCGGTGCCGGTGATCTACGGCATCGGCGACTGCATGCTGTATCTGGTGCCGGACGGCCAGAACGCCTACGCCGCCGAGTTCGAGCCGGTGCCGGGCGCCGAGCCCGATCCGAAGGGCTTCGGCCTGACCTTCATCGACCACCTGACTCACAACCTGTTCCTGGGCAACATGCAGAAGTGGTCGGACTACTACGAGAAGCTGTTCAACTTCCGCGAGATCCGCTACTTCGACATCAAGGGCGTGAAGACCGGCCTGCTGTCGAAGGCGATGACCGCGCCGGACGGCATCGTGCGCATCCCGCTGAACGAGTCCTCGGACGAGAAATCGCAGATCAACGAATACCTGCGCGAATACAAGGGCGAGGGCATCCAGCACATCGCCTGCTTCACCGACGACATCTACGCCACGGTCGAGGCCATGCGCGCCGCCGGCATCGAGTTCCTCGACACCCCGGACACCTACTTCGACGTGATCGACCTGCGCGTGCCGGATCACGGCGAGGACGTGGAGCGCCTGCGCCGCAACAAGATCCTGATCGACGCCGATGCCGAGACCAAGCAGCGCAAACTGCTGCAGATCTTCACCCAGAACGCCGTCGGTCCGATCTTCTTCGAGATCATCCAGCGCAAGGGCAACGAGGGCTTCGGCGAAGGCAACTTCCAGGCCCTGTTCGAATCCATCGAGCGCGACCAGATGCGCCGCGGCGTGCTGTAAGGGTGCGCCTCGGCGCACCGGTCCCACAATCCAAAACGGAGCAGTCATGACCGAACTTCAGTACCAATCCGGTTTCGGCAACGAATTCGCCACCGAAGCGCTGCCTGGCGCGCTGCCGGTGGGGCGCAACTCGCCGCAGCGCTGCGCCTATGGCCTGTACGCCGAGCAGCTCACCGGCACCGCGTTCACCGCGCCGCGCCACAGCAACCGGCGCAGCTGGCTGTACCGCATCCGTCCGGGCGCGATGCACGGCGCCTTCGAACTGCTGCCGGAGACCGCGTTCCACAACCGCTTCGACGAACTGCCGGCCGATCCGAACCAGCTGCGCTGGTCGCCGTTGCCGGCGGCCAAGCCGGGTACCGATTTCCTCGACGGCCTGTTCGCGATGTGCGGCAACGCCGGCGTCGGCGTGCACCGCTACGCCGCCAACGCCGACATGGCCGGCCGCTTCTTCAGCAACAGCGACGCCGAGATGCTGATCGTGCCGCAGGCCGGCCGCCTGCGCCTGCGCACCGAGATGGGCGTGCTGGAGGTCGAGCCGCAGGAAATCGCGGTGGTGCCGCGTGGCATCCGCTTCGCGGTTGACCTGCCGGACGGCCACGCTGCCGGCTATGTGGCCGAGAACTTCGGCGCGCTGCTGCGCCTGCCGGATTTGGGCCCGATCGGTTCCAACGGCCTGGCCAATCCGCGCGATTTCCTGGCGCCGGTGGCGGCCTTTGAAGACGTGGAGGGCGATTTCCGCCTGCTCAACAAGTTCCGCGGCCGGCTGTGGCAAGCCGACATCGGCCATTCGCCGCTGGACGCGGTGGCCTGGCACGGCAACTACACGCCGTACAAGTACGACCTGCGCCGCTTCAACACCATCGGTTCGATCAGCTACGACCACCCGGATCCGAGCATCTTCCTGGTACTGTATTCGCCCAGCGACACCCCGGGCACCAGCAACCTGGACTTCGTGATCTTCCCGCCGCGCTGGCTGGTGGCGCAGGACACCTTCCGTCCGCCCTGGTTCCACCGCAACGTCGCCAGCGAGTTCATGGGCCTGATCCACGGCGTGTACGACGCCAAGGCCGACGGCTTCGTGCCCGGCGGCGCCTCGCTGCACAACTCGATGACCGGCCACGGCCCGGACGCGGCGACCTTCGACAAGGCCTCCCACGCCGACCTGGGCAAGCCGGACGTGATCGCCGGCACCATGGCCTTCATGTTCGAGAGCCGCTCGGTGTTCACCGCCACCGCCCAGGCCTTACAATGCCCCAGCCGCCAGCGCGACTACCAGGCCTGCTGGCAGGGCCTGCGCAAACACTTCAACCCGGATAACGCATGAAACTCGCCTCCCTGAAAACCGGCGGCCGCGACGGCACGCTGATCGTGGTCTCCAAGGACCTGCAACGCGCGGTGGCGGTGCCGTCCATCGCGCCGACCCTGCAGCGCGCGCTGGAGGACTGGCAGGACGCCGCGCCGCGCCTGAACCGCGTGTATGAGGCGCTCAACCACGGCAACGTGCAGAGCATCGATGCCGAAGACGTGTTCGCGCCCGACATGGCGCAGCTCGCCGCGCCGCTGCCGCGCGCCTACGAGTTCGTCGACGGCTCGGCCTATCTGCCGCACGTGGCGCGGGTGCGCAAGGCGCGCGGCGCCGAGGTGCCGGCGAGCTTCTACACCGATCCGCTGATGTACCAGGCGGTGTCGGCCGGCTTCTACGGCCCGCGTGATCCGGTGCGGGTGCCGAGCGAGGAGTTCGGCATCGATCTGGAAGCCGAGGTGGTGATCGTGACCGACGACGTGCCGATGGCGGTCACGCCCGAGCAGGCCGCCGGCCACATCCAACTGATCGGCCTGGTCAACGACGTCTCGCTGCGCAACCTGATTCCGGCCGAGCTGGCCAAGGGCTTCGGCTTCCTGCAGTCCAAGCCGCGCTCGGCGCTCAGCCCGGTGTTCGTCACGCCCGACGAACTCGGCGAGGCCTGGCGCGCCAACAAGGTGCATCTGCCGCTGCTGACCCACATCAACGGTACATGGTTCGGCGCGCCGGAAGCGGGCGTCGACATGCAGTTCGACTTCGCCCAGCTGGTGGCGCACGCCGCCAAGACCCGCCCGCTGTCGGCCGGCACCATCGTCGGTTCCGGCACCGTGGCCAACGAGGACACCTCGCTCGGCGCGTCCTGCTTCGCCGAACAGCGCACGGTCGAGACCCTGCGCGACGGTAAGCCGAGCACGCCGTTCATGAAGTACGGTGATGTCGTTCGCATCGAAATGCTGGACAAGAACGGCGACAGCGTGTTCGGCGCCATCGAGCAACGCATCGCCCCGCATCCGGGAGACTGACATGGCCGACGGGCTGGTGCTGCACCACTACTGGCGTTCCAGCGCCAGCTACCGCGCGCGCATCGCGCTGAACCTGAAAGGCTTGGCGTACCGCATCGCGCCGGTGCACCTGCTCGAGGACGGCGGCCAGCAGCACCACGCCGGCTACCGCGCCATGAACCCGCAGGCGCTGGTGCCGACTCTGGTGCACGCCGGCCAGGCCATCGGCCAGTCGCTGGCCATCATCGAATACCTGGACGAGGTCTTCCCCGGCCCGCGCCTGCTGCCGGCCGATCCGTTGCAGCGCGCGGCCGCGCGCTCGCTGGCGCTGTACATGGCGTCCGAAGGCCAGCCGATGATGAACCTGCGCGTGCTGCAGTATCTGGAGGCCAAGCACGGCTTCGGCGAGGACGACAAGGCCGGCTGGGTGCGGCATTGGCTCACGGTCAACTTCGGCAACGTCGAGGCGCAACTGGCTGCTTCGCCGTACACCGGCGAGTTCGCGCTCGGCGACGCGCCCGGCCTGGTGGAATGCTGCCTGGTGCCGCACACCTTCGCCGCCGCGCGCTTCAACCTCGACATGACGCCGTATCCGACCGTGATGCGCATCGTCGGCAATTGCCGCGAGCTCCCGGCGTTCGTGGCCGCGCATCCGTTCCGGCAACCCGATACGCCGGCGGAATTCCGCGTCGCCTGAACACGGAAAAGCCCGCTTTCGCGGGCTTTTCTTCGCCGTGCCGGCCTGTCCGTCAGTGTTGCTGGTACAGGTCGCCGTAGGGGTCGTGTTCGGCGCTGCCGCCTTCGGCCAAACGGATCTTCAGCGCCAGGCCGTCGCGCGAGTCGGCCTTGGCCAGCGCCTCGTCCAAGCTGATCTTGCCTTCCTTGTACAGCTTGAACAGCGACTTGTCGAAGGTGTGGATCTCCTCCTCCAGCGAGGTGTCCATCGCGTCCTTGACCTCGTGGATCTGGCCGCGGCGGATCAGGTCGCGGATCATCGGGGTGTTGATCAGTACCTCGGTGGCCGGCATCCGGCGGCCGTCGACGCCGATCACCAGGCGCAGCGAGATGACCGCCTTCAGGTTCAGCGCCAGGTTCATCAGGATGTTCTTGTGCGCCGCTTCCGGGAAGAAGTTGAGGATGCGCTCCAGGGTCTGGTCGGCGTTGTTGGAGTGCAGGGTGGCCAGGCACAGGTGGCCGGTCTCGGCGAAGGTGATCGCCGCCTCCATGGTGGTCGCGTCCAGGATCTCGCCGATCAGGATCACGTCCGGCGCCTCGCGCATGGCGTTCTTCAGCGCGCTGTGGAAGGCGTGGGTGTCGAAGCCGACCTCGCGCTGGTTGACGATCGACTTCTTGTGCCAATGCAGGAATTCGATCGGGTCCTCGATGGTCAGGATGTGGCCGGCCTGGGTCTCGTTGCGGTGGCCGATCATCGCCGCCAGCGCGGTCGATTTGCCCGAGCCGGTGGAGCCGACCACCAGCACCAGGCCGCGCGGTTCGTTGATGATCTTCTTCAGCACCTCCGGCAGGCGCAGCTCCTCGATGGTCGGGATGTCGCTCTTGATGGCGCGGATCACCATCGCCACCTCGCCGCGCTGCTTGAAGATGTTGACGCGGAAGCGGCCGGCGTCCTTGATCGAGACCGCCATGTTGTATTCCAGCTCGCGCTCGAACACCGCGATCTGCTCCTCCTCCATCAGCGAGTAGGCGATCTTCTTCACCATGCCGGCCGGCAGGCCGTTGGCGCCGAGCGGGTACAGCTTGCCCTCGACCTTGATGTTGACCGGCGCGCCGGTGCTGAGGAACAGGTCGGATGCGTTCTTCTCGCGCATCAGTTTCAGGAAGTAGCCGATGTCCATGGTTCCCCTTGTGCGGTGTGTGCCGTCATCGATTTTGTGTACACTGGAATAATCAGGTCCGAACGACCCGTCCGACATGGATTATAGGATGTCCACACCGTTTTTGCGCTTACTGCTCGCCGCTTGCCTGGCCGCCGGCACCGCCGCGGCGCAGACTCCGCCGTCGCCCGCGCTGGCGCAGGCCGAACAGGCCGTGTCCGCCGCCCGTCAGGCCAACGCCGCCACCCTGGTACCGGATGCGTTCGCCCGTGCCGAAGCCGCTTGGGCTGCCGCCGAAGCGGCTGTCGTCCGCAGCAAGAACAAGGAGGCCGAACGTCAGGCCCTGCGTGCCTGGCGCTTGGCCGAAGCGGCCGAGGCCGAAGCGCGTTATCTCGGCCTGAAGGAACGCGTGGAGGCCAAGGTCTCGGAGAACGCGGCGCTGCGCCGCGAATTGTTGGTCGGTGGCGGAGAGCGGCCATGAAGCGCGCCGTGTTGACCTTGCTGCTGTTGGCCGGCTCCGTGGCCCAGGCGCAGACGCCGGATTGGGCGACGCAAATCGCCGGGCTGGATGCGCGTCTGGCCGCGGTCGATGCCGCCGGCAACGCCGCGGAGGCCGCGCTCGAGCGCCTGGAAGCGCAACAGACCCTGGCCGCGTTGCCGAAGACCCGCACGCGCGAACGCATGGATGCCTATGAGATCGCGGAGGCTCTGGTGCGCCGCGCCGAGTTCGCCGTGAAGTCGGCCGAGTTGGAGGCGCAGTTGCTGGCGCTGGACCGCGAACGCGACGGCATCCTGCTGGAGGCCAGCCGCCGCGACGCCGAACTGGCGCGCAAGGAAGCCGAGCGCATGCGCCTGCTGGCACTGGCGCGTGAAGAGGAGGAGGCATTGGCTGCCGCCGGTGCCGCCGCCGAGAACGCCGCGGCGCAGGAAGCACAGGCGCGCGAATTGGCCGACGCCGAGGCCAAGGACGCCGAATTGGCGCGCCTGGAAGAGGAGCTGGCGGCGCAGGCCGCCGCCAAGGGCGATGTGCTGGCCAGCCGCAGCGTCGCCGGCAAGCCGGCCTATCGGCTGTCGGCCAGCGCGTTCCAGCCCGGCAAGGCCGTGCTGATGCCCGAGGCCAAACAGCTGCTGCAGCAGCTGGCACGCAAGTTGAAAGCCGGCGGCAAGGCCTGGTCGATCGAGGGCCACACCGACAATCTCGGCACCGAGGACGGCAATCTGGCCTTGTCGTTGCAGCGCGCCGAAGCGGTGCGTGCGGTGTTCCGCGCCGCCGGCATCCCGGCTGGCAAACTGGGCGTGAAAGGCTGGGGCAGCGCCAAGCCCTTGGCCGCCAATACCGGCAAGAACGGCCGCGCACAAAACCGCCGCATCGAGATCCTGCCGAAATAAGCCGGCCGATCAAGCGCTTGCCGTTGCCGTTCACGCGCATTTAACAGTTAACTGATTGATCGGTAAGGGCCGATTGCCCGCCATTGGCGCCGTGTCGACGCTTTTTTGGCCCAAGCAAATCAATAACCTGCGTCGGCACTTGCACCGCCCCGGCGACCGGCGTAGGTTTTATATCCCATGCCCCGCGTTTTTTGCGCGGCATGGTCCCAGAGGGCCAGCACCATGCGCGACGCGTCATCACCTCGTCCCGATGCAGCAGCCGGAAAGCGCTCCGCAACGCGCGTTGCCGGCCGCGCCGGTGCTGTGCCCAACCCCTGAAACCCCGGCCTCGGCCGGGGTTTTGCTTTTTTCGTCAAGGAGGTCTGTGTGTTCGAAGGTCAATCCAAACAGGAAATCGAATCGATGATGGCGGCCGACAGCGCGTTCCGGCAGCTGTATTTCCACCACCAGAAGCTCGACAAGAAAGTCAACGACGCCGAACTCGGCGTGCTTCCGATCGACGGCCTGACCCTGACCCGCATGAAGCGGGAGAAGCTGCAGGCCAAGGACCGCTTGACCCGTATGCTGCGGGAGGCCAAGCACTGAGCCTGCGTTGTCCTTGAAGGCGGACACGGGCCGGCCATCCTCGTCGGCCGGCCCGTGTCCGGCGCTTGCGCCAAGGCGAAACTGCTAGAATGGCGGCAGTCCACCCAACGCCATTTCCCATGACCATCCACGACAGCGTCCTTGAACTCATCGGGCGGACGCCCATGGTCAGGGCCCGGAACCTCGACACCGGCCTCTGCCAGCTCTATCTCAAACTCGAATGCATGAATCCCGGCGGTTCGATCAAGGACCGTATCGGTGTGTCGATGATCGAGGCCGCCGAGAAGGCCGGCCGGATCAAGCCCGGCGATACCCTGGTCGAAGGCACCGCCGGCAACACCGGTATCGGCCTGGCCCTGGTGGCCCAGCAGAAAGGCTACAAGCTGGTGCTGGTGGTGCCGGACAAGATGAGCCGCGAGAAGATCTTCAACCTGCGCGCCATGGGCGCCGAAGTGGTGCTGACGCGCTCGGACGTGGCCAAGGGCCATCCGGACTACTACCAGGACATGGCCGAACGCATCGCGCGCGAGACCCCGGGCGCGTACTTCATCAACCAGTTCGGCAATCCCGACAACCCGCTGGCGCACGAGACCGGCACCGGTCCGGAAATCTGGGAGCAGATGGACCATGACATGGATGCCATCGTGTTCGGCTGCGGCAGCTCCGGCACCATGACCGGCCTGTCGCGCTTCTTCGAGCAGGCCGCGCCGCACGTGGAGCTGGTATTGGCCGATCCGGTCGGCTCGATCCTGACCCAGTACATCAACGAAGGCGTGCTCAGCACCAAGTCCGGCTCTTGGCTGGTAGAGGGCATCGGCGAGGATTTCCTGCCGCCGATCTCCGATTTCCACCGGGTCAAGAAGGCTTACGCCATCTCCGACAAGGAGAGCTTCTTGGCCGGCCGCGAACTGCTGATCAAGGAGGGCGTGCTCGGCGGTTCCTCGTCCGGCACCCTGTTGGCGGCGGCGCTGAAATACTGCCGCGAACAGACCGTGCCGAAGAAGGTAGTGGTGTTCGTCTGCGACACCGGCAACAAGTATTTGTCGAAGATGTACAACGACTACTGGATGCTGGACAACGGTTTCCTTGAGCGCGAAGCCAAGGGCGACCTGTCCGACCTGATCCTGCGCCCGTACGCCAAGCGCGACACCGTGGTGGTCGGTCCGAACGACAGCCTGACCGTGGCCTACCAGCGCATGAAGATGTACGACGTCTCGCAGCTGCCGGTGATCGACGGCGAGCAGATCGTCGGCATCGTCGACGAATCCGACGTGCTGATGCACGTGCACGCCGACCAGGAGCGCTTCAAGGACCTGGTCTCGACCGCGATGACGCGCGACCTGGAAGTGCTCGACGTCGGCGCGCCGATGGAAGCGCTGCTGCCGGTGTTCGACGCCGGCCGCGTCGCCATCGTGATGGACGGCGGCCGCTTCCTCGGCCTGATCACCCGTATCGACCTGTTGAACTACCTGCGCCGCCGCGTGCAGTGACCCTGAGGAAACATCCATGAGCAACGACAGCCACGGCATCGGCACCAAGGCCATCCACGCCGGCCAGAGCCCCGACCCCTCCACCGGCGCGGTGATGGTGCCGATCTACGCGACCTCGACCTACGCCCAGGCCAGCCCGGGCGAGCACCAGGGCTTCGAGTACTCGCGCAGCCACAACCCGACCCGCTTCGCCTACGAGCGCTGCGTGGCGGCGCTGGAATCCGGCACGCACGGCTACGCCTTCGCCTCCGGCCTGGCCGCGACCTCGACCGTGCTGGAAATGCTGGACAGCGGCAGCCACGTGATCTGCATGGACGACGTGTACGGCGGCACCTACCGCCTGTTCGAACGCGTGCGCCGGCGCAGCGCCGGCCTGGATTTCAGCTTCGTCGACCTGGACGACCTGGACGCGGTGAAGGCGGCGTTGAAACCGAACACCAAGATGATCTGGTGCGAAACCCCGACCAATCCGCTGCTGAAGCTGGTCGACATCCGCCGCCTGGCCGCGTTCGCCAAGGACAACGGCCTGCTGCTGGCGGTCGACAACACCTTCAGCTCGCCGGTGCTGCAGCGTCCGCTGGAACTGGGCGCCGACATCGTCATGCATTCGGCCACCAAATACCTCAACGGCCACTCCGACATCGTCGGCGGCATGGTGGTGGTGAAGGACGCGGCCCTGGCCGAACAGATGACCTTCCTGCAGAACGCCGTGGGCGGCGTGCAGGG
The DNA here is from genome assembly GCA_041913425.1 of Arenimonas sp. Lineage (GTDB taxonomy): Bacteria > Pseudomonadota > Gammaproteobacteria > Xanthomonadales > Xanthomonadaceae > Arenimonas. The sequence goes on from JAYSFF010000019.1 coordinate 12,356, forward strand.
CCCGTTCGACAGCTTCCTGGCCTTGCGCGGCCTGAAGACCCTGCACCTGCGCATGAAGGCGCACTGCGAAAACGCCCAGTTCATCGCCGAGAAGCTGGAAGCGCATCCGGCGGTGGAGAGGGTCGCCTATCCGGGCCTGGCCTCGCACCCGCAGCATGCGCTGGCCAAGGCCCAGATGCACGGCTTCGGCGGCATGGTCAGCGTATGGCTGAAGGGCGGCTTCCCGGAAGCCAAGCGCTTCATGGAGCGCCTGCAGCTGTTCACCTGCGCCGAATCGCTCGGCGGCGTGGAAAGTCTGGCCAACCACCCGGCGGTGATGACCCATGCCTCGATCCCCGAGGCGCGCCGCGAGGCCCTGGGCGTGACCGGCAATCTGGTCCGGCTCAGCGTCGGCGTCGAGGACGCCATCGACCTTTGGTCCGATATCCAGCAGGCGCTTTCGGCCTGATACTTGCGCCATAGCGAGGATTCCACCATGAAGAACAAGCTCTACGCCAGCGCCGATGAGGCCCTGCGCGACATCGTCCGCGACGGCCAGACCATCGCGGTCGGCGGCTTCGGCCTGTGCGGCATCCCGGAGGCCCTGATCGCCGCGTTGCGCGATTCCGGCAAGACCGGCCTGACCGCGATCTCCAACAACGCCGGCGTCGACGGCTTCGGCCTCGGCATGCTGCTGAACACCCGGCAGATCCGCAAGATGATCTCGTCCTACGTCGGCGAGAACAAGGAGTTCGAGCGCCAGTACCTGTCCGGCGAACTCGAGCTCGAGTTCAACCCGCAGGGCACGCTGGCCGAGCGCCTGCGCGCCGGCGGCGCAGGCATCCCGGCCTTCTTCACCCGCACCGGCTACGGCACCATCGTGGCCGAGGGCAAGGAGACCCGCGAATTCGACGGCAAGCATTACGTGCTGGAGACCGCGCTGCGCGCCGACGTGTCGCTGGTCAAGGCCTGGAAGGCCGACGCCTCCGGCAACCTGGTGTACCGCAAGACCGCGCGCAACTTCAATCCGGCGGTGGCCATGGCCGGCAAGGTCTGCGTGGTCGAGGTCGAGGAGCTGGTCGAGGTCGGCGCGCTCGATCCGGACGCCGTCCATACCCCGGGCATCTACGTCGACCGCATCGTGGTCAACGCCGGCCCGGAAAAACGCATCGAACAACGCACCGTGCGCACGGCATAAGGAGAACGACATGGCTTGGACCCGTGATGACATGGCCAAACGCGCCGCCGCCGAGCTGAGCGACGGCGCCTACGTGAACCTCGGCATCGGCCTGCCGACCCTGGTGGCCAACCACATTCCCGACGGCATGGACGTCTGGCTGCAGAGCGAGAACGGCCTGCTCGGCATCGGCCCGTTCCCGACCGAAGATGAAGTGGACGCCGATTTGATCAACGCCGGCAAGCAGACCGTGACCGCGCGCGCCGGCGCCAGCTACTTCGGCAGCCACGACTCGTTCGCGATGATCCGCGGCGGCCACATCGATCTGGCCATCCTCGGCGCCATGCAGGTCACCGACAAGGGCGACCTGGCCAACTGGATGGTGCCCGGCAAGATGGTGAAGGGCATGGGCGGCGCGATGGACCTGGTGGCCGGCGTGCAGCGCGTGGTGGTGCTGATGGAGCACGCCGCCAAGGACGGTTCGCCGAAGATCCTGCCGGCCTGCACCCTGCCGCTGACCGGTCTGGGCGTGGTCGACCGCATCATCACCGAGCTCGGCGTGTTCGATGTGACCGAGGCCGGCCTGAAGCTGGTCGAGCTGGCGCCGGAGGTGTCGTTGGAGGACGCGCAGGCCAGGACCGGCGTGCCGCTACTGCGCTGATCCGGCTCCGCAGCGCCCAAAGAAAACCCCGCCTCGGCGGGGTTTTCCGTTCATGAGCGGAACATTACCACTGCGATCTTCGCAGCTTGAAGCGCCGCCACCAGGGAATCCGGCGCCGCTCCGGCACGCCGTGCCGGGCGATGTAGTCTTCGACCGCGGCCAGCATGCGCTCGGACGAGCGCCCGTCGTCGTAGGGATGGTATTCGCGCTTGACGGCGTTGTCGCCGACGCCCTGCGCCAACGCGCGCCGGCAGGCGTCAGGCACGGAATCCGGGTCGGCCACGTCGATCCAGGCCGGCGCGGGCGCGCTGCTGTTCAGGGTCACCACCGGCTTGCCAAGCAGCAGGAACTCGTACACCGCGGACGACGTGTCGCTCAGCATCACATCGGCCAAGCGCATGAACGGCAGCAGGTCGTCCTCGTCCGCCACCCGCACGTCCGGCAGACCGGCGGCGCGTTGCCGGTAGGCTTGGACCACGGCAGGGTCCATCAGCGGATGGAACTTGACCAGCACGCCGCAGGCCGTGCCGCCCGGACCGCAGGCGGTAAGGTCCTGCAGGCGGTCGAGCAGCGCGGGCGCGGAGGTCAGTTTGGGCGAGAACGTCGGCGCATACAGCAGTACCTTGCGTCCCGGCGTAATGCCGTATTTGCGCCGCAATGGTTCCAGGTCGATGTCGCCGGCGAACAGCGGATCGAGCTTTGGCCAGCCGGTTTCGCATACTTCCATGTCGCCGTAGCGCCCGGCGAGGCGCCGGAATTCGCGGGTGAAGTACGGGCCCTGGGTCAGGTACAGGTCGAAATAATGGCGGATGCGGAAGTGGCCTTTCTTCTCGCCGGCGAAGCCGTGGAAGATCTGCACCTTGACCCCGCGCAGGGTCGGCGGCACGGCGTTGCCGGGCGCGAACACGGCGTCGGCGCGGTAATCGTGCGCCTCCGCCAGCGAGCCGGTGGCGGCGCTCGGTGCGGCGAACGGGAATTTGCCGAGGATGTCCCGATCGACATACCACAGGAGCTCGTGGCCCGCCCGGCGCGCGGCCAGTTCCAACGGCCGCAGGATGCCGAAGGAATAGGAGTGCTTGCAGTACAGCAGGATCTTCATGGCTCAGGACCCGGGCGAGGATTTCACGATTTCGATGATCGAGGTGGTCGAGATCGACGGCGTGCGCGGCAGATAGACCACACGGCAGATGTCGGAAAAGCCGTCGAAGCGGCCCTGCCAGTCGTCGCCCATCACCAGCACGTCGGCGCGGTAGCGCCCGATGTATTCGCGTTTGCGCTCCAGCGATTCCTCGAGGAACACCTCGTCGACGTAGCGCACCACGCCGACCAGCTCGCAGCGTTCGGCCTGCGGATAGACCGGGTAGCGGCCTTTCTTGGCGAAATTCAGCTCGTCGCTGGAGACGCCGACCACCAGGCGGTCGCCCATGGCGCGGGCGCGGCGCAGGATGTTGATGTGGCCGATATGCAGGATGTCGAAGGTGCCGAAGGTGATGACGGTCATGTAAGGCGATCCGAGCCGGGCATGGCGGCGCCATGCCTATCGTCCCAAACATAGCAGAAAACCGCCGCCGGCGCGGCGGCGGCTCAGAACTGTTTGCGCAGACGCACCCCGAACGAGCGTGCGTCGTACACGCCGGCGGCCTGGGCCCGGTTGCTGTAGCCGGCGCTGATCTGCACTTGCCAGTCGTCGGCGAAGCGGGAAGTGAAGTCGACGCCGAGGTCGTTCGCGCTCTCCCAGCCGCTGAAGGTCTCGTCGCGCTGCAGGCCGGCGCCGGCGCGCAGGCTGAAGCCGGCGTCCTGGTTGACCGGCAGGTAGGCCGAGGCGGTCAGGGCGAAACGGCGGTAATTGTCCGGCGCGTAGTAGCCGGTGCCCGGCGCTTCGTCGTACGACAGCCATTGCACTTCGCCGCCGAAATCCAGCCAGGCGCGCGGCGAACGCAGCACGGCGCGGCGTACCGCCAGCTGCACTTCGCTGCGCGCGTTGCCGTCGCTGATGTCCTGGCGCGAGAACAGCGCGTCGGCGGTCCAGCGCAGGTCGGGCGTGTAGCGCAGCTGCGCTAGGTACCGGTCGCGCATCAGGCCGAGCGAAACCGAACGCGGCGAGATGCCGAGCCGGTCGCGGTCGGCGCCGAGACTGAAGCGCCAGTCGTCGTTGACGCGCCGGTCGATCCGCAGCAGGCCGAGGGTGTCGCTTTCTAGGTCGGTGCGCGAGCGGCCGGCCATGGCGGTGATGACGGTGTCCTGCGCCGGCGTGTAGGCCGCGCCCAGCCAGAGCTGGTCTTCGTCGATGCGGGTGCCGCCGCTGACCGGCTGATAGCCGCCGCCGATCGGCGCCCGGTAGCTGCCGCTGCTCCAATTGCCGAGCAGGCGCCAGTCCTGTGCCACGTCGACGGCGGCCGACAGGCCGATGCGGTCGCCGCGGATGTCGTCGGAGTCGTCGGACAGGCCCCAGCTCAGGCTGATTTCCGAGGCGGTCTGCTGGCGCGTGCCGCGGCGCAGGTCGGTGGCGTCCCGGCTGCCGGGTTTCAGGCGTTCGACCGTCTCGACATGCGGCCAGGCGGCGTAGGCGCGCGCGGTCTGACGCAGGGCGATGGCCTGGGTGTAGTTGGCCTGGAGGTTGTCGGCGTCGCGCGTCAGTCCGTCGGCGTTGAGCGCCAGCGCGCGGTCGATGCGGCCAGCCCAAGCCGCGGTATAGGCCAAAAGGGCACGCGCTTCGGCATCGCCGTCGGCCATCGGCGACAGCAGGGCGTCCGCCTCGATGTAGGCGCCGGTCCAGATGTAGTAGCGCGCGAGGTCTTTCTTGGCCGCGGCGTCGTCCGGGTGCGCGGACACATGCTCGCGCATGATCGAGATGGCGGCGGCGGTGTCGCCGCGGGCGGAGGCCGCGCGGGCTTCCTGGCTGCGGTCCTGGGCGGCGGCCGGCAGGGCCAACAGCGCGCCGAGTGCGAGTGCGAGTGCGTTCATTTGCGCCATTTGCGGTTTCCTGTGATCCAGAGGTCGGTCGCGAAGCGGCCGATGGTGACGACGTCCCATGCCATCAGCGCGTAGCGGATGGGCGTGACCAGCAGCGCGTTGAAGAAGGCGCGCAGGCGTTCGCCCGGCGACACCGCCACCAGCACCGCGGTCGACAGCGCCAGTTCGGCCAGGATGGTCACCGCCAGCGGTTCCCACATGCGCAGCAGGGTCATGATGATCAGCGCGGTCGGGAAGCCGATCTTCTCCAGCGCCGACATGAAGATGACCCAGCCGATCGGACGGCCGTTGGCCCGGGTGTAGGCGTCGCCGAACGGCTGCCGGTAGGCTTCCTTGATCTTGCGCACGTCCTCGATGCGCTTGGCTTCGCCGCTGGCCTTGGCGCGCAACCGGTGCCACAGGCGCTTGGGCGCCTTGAACGGGCTGCGCATCAGGTCGTCGAAGTAGAAGCAGCTCTGCAGGAACGACGACGACCACAGGTAGGTCTGGCGCGGCAGGCGCTGCACCTGCGGCTCCTCCGAACGCGCCAGCACGTCCTGCAGCTGGATGTTGCGGTAGCCCTGGTGGTTCAGCGCGAAGCCGATGAAGATGTCCTCGGAGTTGGTCAGGTCGTCGCCGAACAGCGGTTCGTAGCGGTCGAACAGGTCCTTGATGTATTTGCGGCGGTAGGCCACGGCGCAGCCGACCGGATTGGTGATGCCGCCGAAGAAGGTCATCTGCCCGACGTATACGAAGCGCTGCAGGAACTTGTACAGGCAGTCGCGGTAGACGTTGGTGAACCACCACCACAGCTGCGCCAGGCTGCGCTTGTCGCGGAACGGGTCGTGGTACGGCTTGCCGGCCAGGTAGCGTCGGAACGGCTCGCTGTCGGCCTGGGCGTCGCGGTCGCGCAGGCGCATCGGCAGGATGGTGCCGCAGGCGCTGGCGATGCCGACGCCCTGGTACAGTTCCTGCACGCAGCGCTCGATGTAATGCGGGCTTTCCAGGAAGGTGTCGCCGTCGAGGATGAACTCGACGTCGGAGTCGAATTCGCGGGCCTGGCGCTTGATGCTGGGGGTTTTGCCGATCGGCGTGGCGCGTTCGATCACCACCAGGTTCATGCCGTTGGCGGCGGCGAAGGCCTTGGCGCGCGGCACGGTCTCGTCCTTGCCGCCGTCGTCGATCAGGATCACCTGGCGCGGCTTGAAGGTCTGCTGCATCAGCGAGGCCAGGGCCAGGGTGATGTTGTCCTGCTCCTTGAACGCGGGAATGACCACGTCGACCACTGCGGTACGCCAGTCCTCGGCCGGCGTCGGCTCGGTCTTGTCCGGGCCGCGGGCCAGACCCAGCAGGCTGACCAAGGTATTCGGGCTGATGATGAACCACGGCGCGGTTGCCATAAATTTCCTCCTAGGACGATACCGCCCGGAGGTGCGTCCTGCATCGACGCGGCCGCCGCCGCACGCGTTCGGCGTGGCGGTGGCGGTATGGATTCCCCCCCGAGAATCGTGAAGTGTACTGCCGGCACACTATAGCACTTCTGTGACGTACGTCAAAATTTTTCCGACTTATCGGGGCCGTGCGCGACGGTCCTTTCCGTTCCGGCGCTCCGGCCCGGGCCACGGCCCGCGCTTCTTGCGGCGGTCGTTGCGCTCGAACTTGTCCCAGCCTTTGCGGCCCTTGAGGAAGTCGATGCTGCCTTTCAGGCCGGCGAGCAGGATGATCGGCTTGAACAGGAAGAAGTCCAGCAGGGAATAGGCGCCGAGCAGCAGGATGTCGCGCAGCCGGTAGTCGCGGTGCTGCCGGTTGTCGATCAGGATCGCCAGCAGGCTGGGCGCCGAGGTGATCAGCTCGACCGCGACCAGCAGCAGCAACAGTTGCCGGGCATCGATGGCCCCGAGCAGCGCCAACGCCGCCACCGCCACGATCGACAGCAGCTGGACCACCGGCGAGATCGCCTCGAACACCAGGTTGTAGGGCATCGCCACCAGGCCGACCGTGCCGTAGCGCGGGTTCAGCGTCATCCGCCGGTAGGCCCAGACCGTCTCCATAAGCACCCTTTGCCAGCGCGCGCGCTGCTTGACCAGCGCGCCGATGTTGTCCGGCCCCTCGGTCATCGCGATCAGCTTCGGCAGCGCCGCGATCTGGTACCGCCGCCGCAGCCGGCGGAAGTGCTCGTGCACGCGGTAGGTGAATTCGATGTCCTCGCAGGAGAAGCCCGGGTCGTAGCCGCCGATCTCCGCGAACAGGTCCTTGCGCCAGATGGCGAAGGCGCCGGGGTTGCACATCATCGCGCCGATGGCGCTGAACGCCAGCCGGTTGACCAGGAACGAGCGCATCAGGTCGAGGTTCTGCAGCACGCTCAGCCAGTGCCGGTCGACCGCCCGGTGGCCGTCGGCGCCGACCGAAGCCTCGGGCGTCCGGCTGATGCCGAAATAGCTGGTGACGCCGACCACCTCGGACGGATTCTTCTGCACGATCGACATGCCGTCCAGCAGCGCTTCCGGGCTGTAGATGGTGTCGCCGTCGACGCAGCACAGGTAGCGGTAATGCGCGAAGTTGATGCCGCAGTTCAGCGCGTCGGCCTTGGATTTGCGGTTCTGCTTGCTCACTACGGTCAGCCGCGGATCGCGCCGGCTGCGGTACAGCGCGACTACCGGCCCGGCCGGCAGCGCCGGATTGACGCGGATGTCCAGCGGCGTCAGGTCGTAGGCGTCGCGCAGCAGGGCGAGCGTGCCGTCGGTCGAACCGTCGTCGACCAGGATCACCTCGAATTCGGGATAGTTCTGCGCCAACAGCGACTGCACCGCCGGCAGGATGACCTTTTCCTCGTTCAGCGCGGCCGCCACGATGCTGACCGGAATCGACAGCTTCGACCCGATGACCGTGGCGTGGCTTTCCACCGACTGCAGCGCGAAACGCCGCAGGGCGTACAGCACGGCCAGCAACAGCACGAACAGCAGGCTGGCGATGAACAGGCCCTGGTAGGCGTAGATCAGCGTGCCGAAGCGCATGACGGCGGACTGCACGGCGTACAGCTGGCTTGCGTCAAACATGCGGGACTCCGTCGCCGGCCGGCGCGCGCAAAGCGGCGTCCTTGATCGACACCAGTGCCTTCTGCGCCGCCAGCCGCACGGCGTCGTGGCCGTCCGCCAGCGCCCCGGTCAGCGCGCGCACCGCGTCATCGTTGCGGAAGCCGGACAGCACCCGGATAGCCTGGGTGCGCACGTAGAACACCGGGTCGTTCAACAGGCCGGCGGCCTGCCGCTGCGCGTCGGGCGCGGCCAGCTCGGCCAGCGAGGCCAGGGCGATCTTGCGCACCGCCGCGTCCTGGTCCGACAGCAGTCCGGTGAGCACCGCATCGGCTTCGGCTCCGTAGCGGCCCTTGCCGAGCAGATAGGCGTCCCAATAGCGGCTCTTGCCCGGGCCGTCGCGCAGGCGCGCGATGTGCAGCGCGCCGAGATCGGTCCGGAAGCGTTCGAGTTGGGCGCTGATGCGCGAAGCCGGCAGGACGCCGGCGTCCAACGCGCGCAGCAGCACTTCGGCGGCTTCGACACTGTCGCACAGTCCCAGCATGTCGAGCGCGGCATAGGCCAGCACCGGGTGGCGCTCGGCCAAGGCCGTTTCCAGCAGGGGCAGCACGTCGCGGTGCATCACGCGCGTGAGCGCGTACAGCGCGACGACACGCGGCCGGCGTCGGCCGGTGACGGCCTGCGTCAGCATATGCCCGACGCCCTCGCGTTCGATATAGGCGTCGGCCGCCAGGCGCGCGGCGATCGGATCGGAATCGGCGCGCGCCAGATACGTGGCCAGATAGCGAGTCTTGGCGGCCTGCATGAAGGCGCGCATCGCGACGTGACCGGCATGGCCGGCGCCGTGCCGGCGCCGCAGCGACTGCAGGCCGCTCAGGAAATGGCCGTAGGTGCCGCGGTAGATGAAGTGGTCGATCAGGATGAACAGCAGCAGCGTGGTCCACAGGCAGAAGGCGCCGATGGCCAGCAGGCCGAGGAACGCGTCGATGCTCACGGACGGTACTGTAGCGAGACCGCCAACGAATCCTGCCGGAAGCTGTCCGCTTCCATGCCGCGGCCGAGCTCCACGCGCAGCGTGGCGCGCGCGTTCAGCGCATGGGCGTAGGCCAGGTTGGCGGACCAGCCCGAAGAACCGCCGCCGCCGGGCAGGCCGAGGGCGTCGAACAGGTAATCGCCTCGCGCCAGATAAACGCCGACCCGGTTCCGGCCGGCCGCCTTCAGCGCACGCAGCTGGACGATGCGGATGTCATGGTCGAGCGTGTCGTTGCGGCCGATCTTGTAGGCCAGGGCGAACTCGTCGTCGCCGCGGTAGTACGCGAGCTGCGGCGACCAGATGCCGATGTCGCTGTGGCTGAAGTCCAGACGGCGGTAGCCCAGGCCGGCGCGCAGATTGGGCGCGACGGCCCGGTCGGCCTGCACCTCAAGGGTCCGTTCTGGCAGGAAGTCGGCATCCGGCGTGATCTGCGCCTGCGCCAGCGCGTTCCATTGCCCGAAGCGGCGGTAGACGCCGACCTGCAGGCTGTCGTCGGACACGTCGTCGCGCTGCTGCCGCTCCAGCGTGGCGAACACGGCGTTGCCCGGCGCGGTACTGCGTTCGAGGGTCACGCCATGGCTGCGCCATTGCGCGTCGCGGCCGTTGATGACCACATCGGAATACTCGACGCGCGGCGACACCTGCCATTCCGATCCGTCTGTGTCGGCCAAAGCCTGGAGCGGCAGGAAGGCGAGCGCGGCCAGCAATGCGGCCGATGCCGGCTTAGGCATGTTCGACGGTCTGCAGTTTGGCCACCAGGTCGATCATCTCGGTCAGCGTGGTCTGCGGATCGAAGCCGATCGCCTGGCGCACGCGGGCGGTATCCGGCGCGCGGTCGATGGTCTCCTCGAAGCCGGGGCCGTACACCTGCTCGTAGGGCACGAACACGATCTCGGATGCGCTGCCCAGCTGCGCCTTGATCTTGTGCGCCAGGTCCAGCACCGAGGTCTCTTCGTTGGAGCCGATGTTGAACACGCGGCCGTAGCAGTCCTCGCGCTTGATCAGCCGGCGCAGGGCCCAGGTCACGTCCTTGACGTAGCCGAAGCAGCGCCGGTGGCTGCCGTCGCCGTACACCGGGATCGGCCGGTCGGCCAACGCGAACTTGACGAAGCGCGGAATCACCATGCCGTAGTTCGGCGACTGGCGCGGACCGACGGTGTTGAACAGGCGCACCACCACGATGCGCAGCTTGCGCTCCTGGTGGTAGGCCAGCGCGTGGAATTCGTCCAGCGCCTTGCTGCAGGCGTACGACCAGCGGCCGATATGGGTGCCGCCGAACAGCAGGTCGTCGTCTTCGGAGAACGGCAGCTTCGACGATTTGCCATAGACCTCGGAGGTCGAGGTGAACAGCACCGTGCGGTCGTACTGCTCGGCCAGGTTGAGCAGGATGTTCATGCCGCGCGCGCCGGTCTCGATGGTCTTGACCGGACTGTCGATCACGCTCTGCACGCCGACCACCGAGGCCAGGTGGAAGATGTACTCGCAACGCTTGACCAGGCTTTCCATCAGCGGATAGTTGGTCACCGTGTCGTGGTGGAACTCGAAATCCGGGTTGTCCAGATGGTGCGCGATGTTCGCCTTCGAACCGGTCGACAGGTCGTCGATGACGATTACCCGGTGGCCTTTGGCCAGCAGTTCGTCGCACAGGTGCGAGCCGATGAAACCGGCGCCGCCGGTGATCAGATAAGTCTCTTTTTGCTGCATCCGAAATGTCCCCTGAAAAAATCCCGTCGAAGCACGGGGAACCGGATTGCGTATCCGGTAGCCCGCGCGCCATCCCCCGAAAGCGTGATGGCCGTCACCAGACGACAGTATACGGCGGGACTTGCTGATTGATAAGGATTTTCTCGAGGCTTTGGCCAAAAAAACGGCCCGTTCGGGCCGTTTCAATGCGCTTTCGCCGATGTTCTGGCGGTGCGCGTCAGGAAGTGACGCGCCGCGTCACTTCGCGTGTGCAGTTACAGGGCTTTTTCCAGTTCGGGCAGGATCTGGAACAGATCGCCGACCAGACCGTAATCGGCCACTTCGAAGATCGGCGCTTCGGCGTCCTTGTTGATCGCCACGATGGTGCCGGCGTCCTTGATGCCGGTCAGGTGCTGGATGGCGCCCGAGATGCCGGCCGCGATGTACAGTTCCGGCGCGATGATCTTGCCGGTCTGGCCGACCTGCAGTTCGTTCGGCACATAGCCGGCGTCGACCGCCGCGCGCGAGGCGCCGACCGCGGCACCGAGCTTGTCGGCCAGGGAATACACGATGGCGAAGTTCTCGGCCGAACCCAGGGCGCGGCCGCCGGACACCACCTTGGCGGCGCTTTGCAGGTCGGGGCGGTCGGACTTGCCCTGCTGCAGCGACACGAAGCGGGTGTGCGTGGGAAGCGCGGCCGACAGCGACAGCGTTGCCACCGCGGCGTTGCCGCCGTCGGCGGCGGCCGGCCAGGACGCGGTGCGCACGGTGGCGACCACCGGCTTGTCGGCCGGCGCCTGCACGGTGATCACAGCGTTGCCGGCGTAGATCGGGCGTTTGAACACGTGGTTGGACTCGACCGCCATCACGTCCGACACCTGCGCGGTGCCGAGCAGGGCGGCCACGCACGGCATCAGGTCCTTGCCGAAGGTGGTCGACGGGCCGAACACGTGGCTGTAGCCGGCGGCGGCTTCGGCCACCTGCGGCGCCAGCACCTGGGCCACGGCCTGCGCGTTGGCGGGGTTGTCGGCCACCAGCACCTTGCCAACGCCCGCGATGCGCGCGGCCTGCGCGGCCACGGCGGCGCCGTCGGCGGACAGCACCAGAACGTCGATGGTTTCCGGAGCCAAGGCGGCGGCGCAGGACACGCAGCGGGCGGTGGCGGCATTGAGTTGGCCGTTCAGGTGTTCGGCGACGATCAGTACGCGGCTCATTACACTAATCCTTTGTTCTTCAGGGCGGCGACCAGTTCGGCCACGTCAGCCACCATCACGCCTTTGCTGCGTTTGGCCGGCGGGGCGTAATGCGTGGTCTGCAGGAAATCGGCGGAGTCGACGCCGAGGTCGGCGAAGGCGAGGGTTTCCAGCGGCTTGCTCTTGGCCTTCATGATGTCCGGCAGCTTGATGAAGCGCGGCTCGTTCAGGCGCAGGTCGACGGTGATCACCGCCGGCAGTTGCACGGCCAGGGTCTCCAGGCCGGCGTCCACTTCGCGGGTCACGGTGGCGGTGTCGCCTTCGACCGCGACGGCGCTGGCGAACGTGGCCTGCGGACGGCCCCAGAGCGTGGCCAGCATCTGGCCGGTCTGGTTGGCGTCGTCGTCGATGGCCTGCTTGCCCATCAGCACCAGGCCCGGCTGCTCTTTCTCAATCAGCTTGAGGAAGGTGCGGGCGGCGGTCAGCGGCTGGATGGCCGACTCGGTGACCACGTGGATGGCGCGGTTGGCGCCCATGGCCAGGCCGTTGCGGATATGCGCCTGGCAATCGGCCGGGCCCAGGGTGACCACCACCACTTCCGTGGCCACGCCCTTGTCGCGCAGACGCAGCGCTTCTTCCAGCGCGATGTCGTCGAACGGATTGGCCGAGAGCTTGACGCCGTCGGTGACGACGCCGGAGCCGTCCGGCTTGACTTGGATGCGCACGTTGTAATCGACCACGCGCTTGTAACCGACCAGGATCTTCATGAAAGGGCCTCGAAAAGGAGCATAAGCGGGAAAATCAGCCCTTTATTCTAGCGCAAAAGCCCTGTTTCAAACATCCGTTCGGCGTGAAGAAAGCGCGGAATCAAAGGCTTAGGCGGCGCTTCAAGGCCGCGACGAAACGCTCGCCGGCACCGTCGGCGGTGTACAGGAACAGCGAAGGTTCGGTCAGTTCCAGCTCCAGCAGGCAGGGCCTGCCGTCTTCGTCGCGCAGCAGGTCGATGCGGGCGTACAGCAACGGCGCGTCCAGTCCGAACAGGCCGGGCAAGGCGTCGACGATGTCGCGCGCCAAGGCGTGTTCGTCTTCCGATGGCACGCGCGGGGTGATCTGCTCCGGCGCGAACAGGTGGTTGGTCGGGCCTTCGCCCCGGCGCAGCAGCGGGCCTTTGCGGATGGCGTGCGAGTACGCGCCGTCGAAGAACAGCAGCGCGGTCTCGCCGGCCTCGTCGACCCGCGCCAGATACGGCTGCAGCAGCACGCTGCGGTTCTTCAGCTGCAGGCGCTTGATGTGCATCAGCGCGGCGTCGACGTCTTCGCGGCCGTAGCGCTGGGCGTCTTTCGAGCCGGCGCCGACCGCCGGCTTGACCACGAATTCGGCATGCGCGAATTCGTCGAGGAACGCGCGCAGGCCGTCTTCGGCGTGCTGTTCGGGCTCGATGAAGCGGCTCGGCACCGTGCGGATGCCGCGCGCGGCCAAGTGCTGCAGGTAATGCTTGTCGGTATTGCTTTCGATCACTTCCAGCGGATTGAACAAGGTGCCGACCGCCGACACCCGGCGCGCCCAGTCGAGGAATTCCGGCAGCTTGTCGATGTAGTCCCACGGCGAGCGGATGATCGCGGCGCGGTAGTGCGACCAATCCACGAAGCCGTCGTCCCAGTACACGATGCGGTGCGCCACGCCGGCGGCGTCGAGCGCGGCCGACAGCGGCGCCAGATCCTCATCCAGGGGGTGGGCGGCGGCGACGGAGACGAGGGCAAGCATGGCGTGTCCTTACAGGTTCTGGTAGTTCGGGCCCGAGCCGCCTTCCGGCGTGACCCAGTTGATGATCTGGTACGGGTCCTTGATGTCGCAGGTCTTGCAGTGCACGCAATTGGCGGCGTTGATCTGCAGGCGCTTGCCGGCGTCGTCCTGCGCGATCTCGTACACGCCGGCCGGACAGAAGCGCGTGCACGGGTTGCCGTATTCCTCGGCGCAGCGGGTGATGCAGATGTCGGTGTCGGCCACCTGCAGATGCACCGGCTGGTCTTCGTCGTGCTCAGTGGCGGCGAAGTACACGCCCGCCAGCCGGTCGCGCGGGGCCAGCGTGCGCTCCACGTAATCCGGCGCGGCCGCGGTGATTTCCGACAGTTTCTTCAAGCTTGACCAATCCGGCGTGACCTTCAGCGTCCACGGCGACAGACCGCCGGTGACCGTTTCCCAGGCCGAGTTCAGCAGGCCGAACCAGCGGCCTTTCTTGAAGCCGGGCTTGAAATTGCGCACCTTCTTCAGTTCCGCCACCACCTTCGATGCGCGCAGTTTGGCGTCCCAGCCGGCGGCGTCGTTGCCGTTGCCGGCCAGGTGCTCGGCGGCCAGCATGCCCGAGCGTAGCGCCTGGTGCACGCCCTTGATCTTCGGCACGTTCAGCAGGCCGGCCGAACAGCCGATCAGCATCGCGCCGGGCATCTCCACCTTCGGCAGGCTCTGGTAGCCGCCGGTGACGATGGCGCGCGCGCCGGCCGACAGGATGGTGCCGCCTTCCAGCAACGGCTTCACCGTCGGGTGGTGCTTCCATTGCTGCAAGGCTTCGTACGGCTGGAAGTTCGGGTCGCGGTAATCCAGGCCGGACACATAGCCGAGCGCGATGCGGTTGCCTTCCAGGTGGTACAGGAAGCTGCCGCCGTAGGTGGCGGCGTCTGCCGGCCAGCCCAGGCTGTGCACGATCTTGCCCGGTTGGCTGACGCCGTCGCGCACCTGCCAGAGTTCCTTGATGCCGATCGAGTAGCTCTGAGGATCGCAGTCGGCGTCGAGCTTGAAGCGCTTGATCAGCTGCTTGCTCAGGTGGCCGCGCGCGCCTTCGGCCAGCACCGTGGTCTTGGCCTTGATGTCGATGCCCTGGGTGTAGGTCGGCTTGTGCGAACCGTCCTTGGCCACGCCCATGTCGCCGATGCGCACGCCGCAGACCGCGCCGGTCTCGTCGTACAGCACCTCCGAAGCCGCGAAGCCCGGATAGATCTCGACGCCGGCCGCTTCGCACTGCGGCGCCAGCCAGGCGCAGAGCGCGCCGAGCGAGACGATGACGTTGCCGTGGTTGGCCATCTGCGGCGGGGTAACCGGTGATTTGAAGCCGCCGGTCTTGGTGAGATACCAGAATTCGTCGTCGCTGGCCGGCACGCAGATCGGCGGCGGATTGTCGCGCCAGCCCGGCAGCAACTCGTCCAGCGGCGCGGTCTCGATCACCGCGCCGGACAGCGAATGCGCGCCGATGGTCGAGGCCTTCTCGATGACGCAGACGCTGAGCGCCGGATTCTTCTGCTTCAGGCGCAGGGCGAAGGCCAGGCCGGCCGGGCCGCCGCCCACGGTCAATACGTCGTATTCCATCACATCGCGTTCGGACATGGATCACCTCGTGGCTATCGGCTTATTGTCGCGGTTTCACGCGCATTGGGCAATAATCGCCGGATGTTCCGCACCGATTCCTCCAGCGTATTGCAGACCCTGCCCATCGCCTGCGGCGGCCTGCGCTATGCCGAGCGCTTCCTGCCGCCGGCCGAGGCCGACGCCAGTTTGGCGGCGCTGCTGCGCGAGGTGCCGTGGAAGCAATCGGAAATCCGCCTGTACGGGCGGACCGTGCGCGAACCGCGGCTGGGTTGCTGGATGGGCGATCCTAGCGCGGTGTACCGCTATTCCGGCACCGAGTTCCGGCCCGAGCCCTGGATCGCGTCGGTGCTTGGCTTGAAGCGGGCGGTGGAGGCCGCCACCGGCCACGCGTTCAACAGTGTGCTGCTGAACCTGTACCGCGACGGCCGCGACGCCATGGGCTGGCACAGCGATGATGAGCCCGAGCTCGGCCCCGAACCGGTGATCGCTTCGGTGAGCCTCGGCGGCGTGCGCCGCTTCCTGCTGCGCGAACGGCGTGCCGGCGCGCGTTCCTCGGGCATCGCGTTGGCGCACGGCAGCCTGTTGGTGATGGCCGGCGACCTGCAGCAACGTTACCGGCATGCGGTGCCGCGCACCGCCAAACCGGTGGCGGCGCGCGTCAACCTGACATTCCGGAGGATTCTGGTGCCAGCCTGACGCCCGGTCTTATCTGGATTTGGCGTGGCCGTTGGCCAGGCTCCAACCGACGATTTCGCCGTTGATTGCGGCCATGCCGCGCTCGAAGGCATGCACCACATCCGGGATGCGCTTGCTGGCGGCCGGCACTTCGGCGCTGAAGGTGCGGATGGCGATCACGCGGTTGCTCGGGTACTGCAGCAGTTTGGCGTGGATGCGGATGCTGGCGGCCGGGATGCGCGCGCCGGGCGCATACACCGCCTCGAACTCGCGGATGTCCAGCAGCAGCGCGACCTCGGCCGGCACGCCGCTGTTCTGGCGCGACACGGTCTTGATCTTGCCGGAATTCTCGAAGCCCTCGACTACCGCGGTCTGCAGCAGGTCCGGCAGGGTGTCCGACCAGTTCGCGCCCTTGTACACCTGCAGCACGTTCGGTTCCGGACGCACCGCGATGCGGTTGGTGTCCAGGAACGCGTTGGTGTTCGGACGGATCACGGTCAGCGCCCAGTCGGCGGATTTCCAGCCGTCGTCTATGGCGGTTTCCGGGCGCAGGCTGTAGGTGGCGATCGGATCGGGTTCCTTGATCAGCGACAGGCAGCCGCCCAGGGCCGTCAGCATCAGGGCGGCGCAGAGCAGGCGGAAACGGCGGATGTACGCGGCGCTCATGGTTTGAATTCCTCGGTGGCGTTCTTGCCGGTGATCAGGGCGTTCGGTTTCTGCTCGATTTCGGCGCTCAGCCGGCGCAGCTGCTTGAGCAGGGTGCGCAGTTCGGCGATGGCCGGCCCGACCTGGGCCAGGCCCTGCTGCGAGAAGTTGTCGATGGCGTCGCCGTTGGTCTCCATGATGCGGTTGGCGTTCTTGGCCAACGCTTCGTACTGCACCAGGGTTCGGTCGAGCTTGGCGATCAGTTCCGGCAGCTGGTCGGCCAGGCCGGCGTCGAGCTTCTTGGCGATGCTGTCGGTGCTGGCCAGGGTGCTGTCGAGCTTGGCGACCGCGGCGCGGGTGTCGCGGATGGTGGCGGCGATCTCGCCGCGCTCGGCCGCGACCGTGCCGCTGATCTTCTCCAGGTTGTCGAGCGTGCGCGAGATGTTGCGGATGTTGTCGTCGCTGAAGGTCTCGTTGAGCCGCAGCAGCACGTTGGTGGCGGTGGTGGCGATGTCGTCGGTGGAGCTGAACAGCTTGGATAGCGCCGATTCCTTGGCCACGATGCGCGGCACCGGATTGATCTCGGTCGGGATCATGTCCGGACTCTTTGCGTTCAGCGAGCGCAGCTGGATCTGGGTGATGCCGGTCAGGCCGACGAAGGCGAGGCGGGCCTCGGTGTCGGTCTTGATCGGGGTGTCGGCCTTGATGCGCACGCGCACCAGCACCTTGTTCGGGTCGCGCGGGTCGATTTCCAGCCGGCGCACCTCGCCGACGGTGATGCCGTTGAACTGCACGGTGCCGCCGATGCCCAGGCCGGTCACCGCCTCCGAGAACACCACGTCGTATTCGTGCCAGCTGCTGTCGGAGGCGAACTTGGCGGCCCATAGCGAGAACGCGATCAGCAACGCCGCCACCACCAGGGTGAACAGTCCGATCAGGACATGGTTGGCACGGGTTTCCATAAACGGCTCTCCTGGGCGTCGTGCGCCGCGCGTCCGCGCGGTCCCTTGAAGTATTCCTGTATCCAAGGATGCGCGAAATCGGCGACTTCGTCGACCGCGGCGTTGACCAGTACGGTGCGGTCGGCCAGCACGGCCACGCGGTCGCAGATAGTGTACAGGGTATCCAGATCGTGGGTGATCAGGAACACGGTCAGGCCGAGCGCCTTCTGGATCGAGAGGATCAGCCGGTCGAACGCGGCGGCGCCGATCGGGTCGAGGCCGGCGGTCGGTTCATCGAGGAACAGCAGGGCGGGGTCGAGCGCCAGCGCGCGCGCGATGCCGGCGCGCTTGCGCATGCCGCCGGACAGCTCGGCCGGCAGTTTCAGCGCCGCCTCCGGCTCCAGTCCGGCCAGCCGGATCTTCATCATCGCCAGGTCGCGCATCACGTCCTCGGGCAGCACGCTGTGCTCCTTCAGCGGCACCATCACGTTCTCCAGCACGGTCAGCGAGGAGAACAGCGCCGCGTTCTGGAACAGCACGCCGGTGTTGCGTTCGATGAAGCGCCGGCTGTCGGGATCGAAGGACAGCGCATCGCGGCCGAGCACGCGGATGCGGCCGGCCTGCGGCCGCTGCAGGGCCAGGATGCTGCGCATCAGCACCGATTTTCCCGAACCGGAACCGCCGACCACGCCGATGATCTCGCCCGGCCGGACCTCGAGCGCGAGGTTCTCGTGCACGCTGTCGGCGCCGAAGCGGTTGACCAGGCCTTCGACCGAGATGACCGCGTCTTCGCCGCCTTCGGTGCCGGTCACAGGTCGAGCTCCATGAAGAACAGCGCGGCGAAGGCGTCGAGCAGGATCACGATCGAAATGGTCTGCACCACGCTCGAGGTGGTGTGCTCGCCGACCGACTGCGCGGTGCCGCGGACCTTGAAGCCTTCCAGGCAGCCGATCAGCCCAATGACCGCCGCGAACAGCGGCGCCTTGCTCATGCCCAGCCAGAAATGCCGCGGCGACAGTTCGGTGTTCAGCCGGTCGAAGAACATCTCCGGCGAGATGTGCAGGTTGAAATGGCAGACCGCCAGGCCGCCGAGCAGGCCGGCCATGGTGGCCAGGAAGCTCAGCAGCGGCATGGTGACGAGCAGCGCTTTCAGCCGCGGCAGCACCAGCAGCTCGATCGGGTCCAGGCCCATGGTGCGGATGGCGTCCAGTTCCTCGCCGCTCTTCATCGAACCGATCTGCGCGGTGAATGCGCTGGCGGTGCGGCCGGCCAGCAGGATGGCGGTGAGCAGCACTCCGAGTTCGCGGAAGAAGGCGACGCCGACCAGTTCGACCACCCACAGTTCGGCGCCGAAATCGGCCAGCACGGTGGCGCCCAGAAACGCCACCACCGCGCCGATCATGAAGCTCAGCAGCATCACCAGCGGCACCGCGTTCAAGCCGACCGCCTGCATGTGGTACACGATCGAGGTGACGCGCCAATGACGCGGATTGACCAGACTTTCCAGCAGGCTGAGCAGGGTCTGGCCGAGGAAGGCGAGGAAGATCAGCACATTGCGGTAGGCTTTCACCACCCAGCGTCCGGTCGCTTCCAGACCGCGCAGCCAGGCCGGCGGCGGCGCGGGCGGCGACGGCAACGGCACCAGCGAGGCGGCGACCGCCTCGATCAGGGTCCGGTGCTCGGGTTTGGCGGCCACTGCCGAGCCCGGCAATCCGAGCCGTTCGCACAGCCCGATCAACAGGCGCGCGCCGGTGGCGTCCAGCCGGCTTATGCCGCCGGCATCCAACGCGGCGGCGGACTGCGCCGCGGCAGACAGCGCCAACAGGCGGACGGCCTGCTGGAAGGTCCAGTCGCCCGTGGCCTGCAGACGCGTCGCGTCCTGCGGATCGGGCTGCAATTGCGGTTCGGTGCTGGTGAGCCAGATGGCCATCGCGGCGGCGTTCCCGTGTGTGGCGTTTAGTGTATCGCACCGGCGAAAAACACGGGCGCTTGACCTACAATGGCCGGACAGCACCCGCACAGGCCGCATATGCCGCAGCACGCCATGGATACCGACGCGTTCAAAGACCGGATCGATTTCGTCATCGAATTGGCGCGCCACCTGCATGCCGCCGGCACCTCGGTCAACCGGTTGGAGGGCGCGCTCGAGCGCGTGTCGCAGCGGCTCGGACTGGAGGTCAGCATCTGGTCGAACCCGACCGGCATCATGATCAGCTTCCGCGACGTGGTGCACGGCGATCCGTATACGCTGACCCGGCTGCTGCGCCTGCGCCCGGGCGACACCCACCTCGGCCGCCTGGCCGACGCCGACCACATCGCCGAGCAGGTGATGGACGGCACGCTCGACATCCCCGGCGGCCTGGCCCACCTGCGCGCGATGGATGCCGAGGCATCCGTCGGCCACAAGCTCGGTTCGCTCGTCTGCTGGGGCGCGGCCTCGGCCTTGGTGCTCAGCCTGTTCCCGCGCACCGGCTGGGCCGATTTCGCCGCCGCCGCCGTGCTCGGCATGCTGGTCGGCGCGCTGGCGCTGTACGGCGAACGCAAGCCGCGCCTGCACGACGCGCTCGAGGCGCTCGCGGCGTTCCTGGCCACGGTGCTGGCCTCGTTCGTGGCCAGTTATCTGGCGCCGCTGAGCGTGCAGCCGGTGGTCATCTCGGCGTTGATCGTGCTGATGCCCGGCATGATGCTGACCAACGCCGTCAACGAGCTGGCCGACCAGCAATTGGCGTCCGGCAGCGCGCGTTTCGCCGGCGCGATGACGGTGCTGATGAAGCTGACCTTCGGCAGCATCCTGGCCTCGCAGCTGGTGGCGTTGCTGGGCTGGCATTCCCTGCCCAACGCCGGCGCGGCGGCGCTGCCGGCGGGGATGTCCTGGTGGATGCTGCTGCCCGGCGCGTTCGCGCTGGCGGTGCTGTTCAAGGCCAACCGGCGCGACCTGCCGGTGGCGATGGCCGCGGTGCTGTTCGGTTACGGCGTGATGAAGGCCTGCGCGCTGGTGCCGGCGCTGGCCAGCGGCGAGATCCCGACCGCGACCTTCCTGGCCGCGCTGGCGGTGACCGCCGCCTCGAACGTGTTCGCCCGCATGTTCAACCGTCCGGGCGGGCTGATCCGCGTGCCGGGCATCATCCTGCTGGTGCCCGGCAGCTTGGGTTTCCGCACCATCAACATCGCGTTCGCTCAGGACGCCACAGCCAGCATCGACCTGGCGTTCTCGCTGTTCGCCGCGCTCATCGCGCTGGTGGCCG